>NZ_VDDC01000029.1:0-54695 GCF_006239215.1 Paracoccus haeundaensis | reverse complement strand
CGGGTGGTCGGCGCCTCGGCCGGCTGGCCCGCGGGGGCCGTGGCCTGGGCCGAGGGGCGCGCCGCGGCGCTGCCCACGTCAAAGCGCAGACGCTCGACCGGGGCGCCATGGCGGGTCAGCACCGCCATGATGTCCTTGGCAAAGTGACGCCCGACCCAGTCAGAGATGAAGCGCGTCGGGCTGACGAATCGCGCGGCCCCGTCGTCGATCGCCATCAGGCGCAGCGGCTTGATCCAGTGGTTGTAGTTGTTCGGCCCCACGCTCTGTTCCAGCTCGGCGCATGCCTGACCCCAGATCTTGTCCATCATCGTCCCGTTTCCCGTCTGTCCCCAATCCCCGCCGGTTGATCCGACGGGACAGAATTCACG
This sequence comes from Paracoccus haeundaensis, assembly GCF_006239215.1. Classification (NCBI taxonomy): domain Bacteria; kingdom Pseudomonadati; phylum Pseudomonadota; class Alphaproteobacteria; order Rhodobacterales; family Paracoccaceae; genus Paracoccus; species Paracoccus haeundaensis. The sequence goes on along the minus strand of NZ_VDDC01000029.1, from coordinate 54,327 downwards.
TCATCCGGGTGGCACGCAAAAACGCTGCCCCCGCGACCGCGACCGCGGTCGATCAAGGGGCATCAGCCCGTTTTCGGTCCTGGACACAGGTCCCCGGACACCCGGTGGCAGCCGGATGTCGTGAACCCGAAGGCGGAAGAGGTGTTCTTCGCGGCCCGGCCGTCGTCCCGGACGGATCCGAAGATCTGTCCACAGGGCCCGGCCCGTCCCCAAGCGACGTGAATCGCAAGGAGGAAACTAGCCCCAGCTTGTGGATAGCTGCAACCGAACTCTGCGCTTGACAGCAACTTGGTCCAAGCGAATCTGCGATGCCTTTGACTCGATTAACAATTTTCTGAATTGCTTGAATTCGTTCGATTTTTCAAAATGTCGCAGGTGCAGAAACGCAAGTCGGGCGCAGGGCTTTCGCCTGCACCCGATGCTGTATTCCGGTGCCCCGAAGGGCGTGGAACGCGTGTCTCAGGGCCCCGTGGGGCCTGTGGATCAGTTGGCCGACAGCGCCTTCACGCGGGCCGCCAGGCGCGAGATCTTGCGCGACGCGGTGTTCTTGTGCACGACGCCCTTGGTCACGCCGCGCATCAGTTCGGGCTGCGCGGTCTTCAGCGCCAGCGCGGCCGCATCGGCATTGCCCGAGGCGATGGCCTCTTCGACCTTGCGGATATAGGTGCGGATGCGCGAACGGCGGGCCTTGTTGACGTCGGTGCGACGTTCGATCTGGCGGGCGCGTTTCTTGGACTGGGGCGTGTTGGCCATGGGTGTCTTCCTATCGGGTCAGTTGCATGTCTAAATTTCGAACGTGCAAAAGCCCCATGGCGCCGTCCCCGTTCGGGACGGACATGATTCTTGCCAAAGCGGGCCCACACGCATGTAAGTCGGGGCGTATAGGCCAGCCTTGCCGAAAAGAAAACCCTTATCTGTCGCGGAACTGCGCCTCGCGCTTTTCCAGGAAGGCGGCCATGCCCTCCTTCTGGTCCTCGGTCGCGAACAGCGCATGGAAGGACCGGCGCTCGAACAGCAGACCTTCGCGCAGCGTCGTCTCATAGGCGCGGTTCACGGCCTCCTTGACGGTCTTGGTGGCGATCTGGGACTTCTCGGCGATCTTGCGCGCGGCGGCCATCGCCTCGGGAATCAGCTTGGGTGTGGGCACGACGCGGCTGACCAGACCGGACCGCTCGGCCTCTGCGGCGTCCATGAAGCGGCCGGTCAGGTTCATGTCCATTGCCTTGGACTTGCCCACGAACCGCGTCAGGCGCTGCGTGCCCCCGATGCCCGCGACGACGCCCAGGTTGATCTCGGGCTGGCCGAACTTGGCGTTCTCGGCGCAGATGATGAAATCGCACACCATCGCAAGTTCGCATCCGCCGCCCAGGGCGTATCCGCTGACGGCGGCGATGATCGGCTTGCGGACCCGGGTGATCGCCTCGATCTGAGCGCCGAACAGGTCGGATTCGTAGACCTCGACGAAGGTCTTGGTCGACATCTCCTTGATGTCGGCGCCGGCGGCAAAGGCCTTTTCGCTGCCGGTCAGGACGATGCAGCGGACCTTGTCGTTGCGGTCGGCATCCGACAGTGCGGCCGACAGCTCGTCCAGAAGCGTGGCGTTCAGCGCGTTCAGCGCCTCGGGGCGGTTCAGCCGGATCAGGGCGACCTCGTCCTCGATCTCCACGATGATGGTTTCATAAGCCATAGGCTTGGACCTCGTTGGCAGATTGCGTGGCCCCCGTCCTAGCAGAGGCCCGCGCAGTCGTCCAATCGTTCACCTCTGGCAGGCGGGACAGTAGAAGGACGACCGCCCCGATTGCACGATCCGCGCGATGGTGCCGCCGCATCCGTCCCGCAGGCAGGGCTGGCCCGCCCGGTCATAGACGCGGAAGCTGTGCTGGAAATAGCCCAGCTCTCCGCTGGCCTGCCGGTGATCGCGCAGGCTGGACCCGCCCGCGGCGATCGCGTCGGTCAGCACATCGCGGACATGGCCCACCAGCGCCGCGATGCGTGCGGCTCCGATCCGTCCCGCCGCCCGGCGCGGATCGATGCCTGCGCGCCACAGCGATTCGCTGACATAGATGTTGCCCAGTCCCGCGACGATGCGCTGATCCAGCAGCGCCTGTTTCACCGGCACCCGCCGACCGGCAAAGGCCGCCTGCAGATAGGCGGGCGTGAAGACCGGGTCGAAGGGTTCCGGGCCCAGATGATCCAGCAGGGGATGGGACGCGCCCTCGCGGATCAGGTCGACCATGCCGAACCGTCGCGCGTCGTTGAAGGTGACGGTCGTTCCCGCATCCGTGGTCAGCACGACATGGTCGTGGCGCGCATGGATGCCCGGATCGCGGTGGAACCCCGCCAGGCCCGCACCTTCGACCAGCATGCGGCCGGACATGCCCAGGTGCCACAGGACCGTGCCGCGCCCTTCCAGGTCGGCCAGCAGGTATTTCGACCGCCGCCGCAGCGCGGTGACGGTGGCGCCCGTCAGCACCTGCATCAGGTCCACCGGCAGGGGCCAGCGCAGGTCGGGGCGGTTGATCTGGGCGCGGGCGATGCGCGCGCCTTCCAGATGGGGCAGCAGGCCGCGGCGAACGGTCTCGACTTCCGGCAGTTCTGGCAATCGGGTTCCTTTCGTCGCATTGTGCGCGCGGCACGCCGGACCTATCTGGCAATGGAACAGGCAAACGGCAAGCGCATGACGGACAACAGGCAGACCCATTTCGGCTTTCAGACCGTGGACGAGGATCAGAAGGCCGGCATGGTCCATCAGGTCTTCTCCTCGGTCGCGTCGAAATACGACGTGATGAACGACCTGATGAGCGTCGGCATCCACCGCATCTGGAAGACCGCGCTGATGGACTGGCTGGCGCCGCGCGACGGGCAGCACCTGCTGGACGTGGCGGGGGGCACGGGCGACGTGGCCTTCCGCTTCCTGGACCGGGCGCCGGGCGCGCGGGTCACGGTCTGCGACATGACCGAATCCATGCTGGTCGAGGGGCGCAAGCGTGCCGATGCCGTCGACAAGGCGGACCGGCTGGCTTGGGTCACGGGCGATGCGATGGCGCTGCCCTTTGCCGACAACAGCTTTGACCGCTACACGATCAGCTTCGGCATCCGCAACGTGACGCGCATTCCCGATGCGCTGGCCGAGGCGTACCGCGTGCTGAAGCCCGGCGGCCGTCTGATGGTGCTGGAGTTCAGCCAGATCCCGGTGCCGGCGATGCAATGGGCCTATGACCGCTACAGCTTCAACGTGATCCCGGCGATGGGGCAGGCAGTGACGGGTGATCGCGACAGCTATCAATACCTGGTCGAATCGATCCGCAAGTTTCCCGACCAGGACAGCTTTGCCGCCCTGATCCGTGACGCGGGATTTAACCGGGTGCAGTGGCGCAACCTGTCGATGGGCATCGCCGCCCTGCATTCCGGCTGGAAATTGTAGGCATATGCGCGGTCCCCACAACATCTTGCGTCTGATCAGGACAGGTGCGACCTTCGAACGGACCGGTGCGATGGCCGCCGTCCTGGACGCGGTCGATGCGCCGATCCGCCTGCGCCTGGCCGCGCGGGTCATGGGCTGGCCCTTCCGCTGGCTGGGCTACAAGGGCGATCCGACCTTGCCGCCGATCACCCGGGCGATCACCGCGCTGGGGCCGGCCTACATCAAGTTCGGGCAGATCCTGTCGACGCGCGCCGATGTCGTGGGCCCCGAAATGGCCGGGCAGCTGCGCATGCTGCAGGACCGCCTGCCGCCCTTTCCCACCGACCTGGCCAAGAAGGCCATCGAGGCCGAGCTGCGCGCCCCGGTCGACCAGCTGTTCAGCGAATTTTCCGAACCCGTCGCCGCCGCCTCGATCGCGCAGGTCCACCGCGCCCGCGTCCGCGAGACGGGGCGCGAGGTCGCCGTCAAGGTCGTGCGTCCCGGCATCGGGGCCGCGTTCAAGCGCGACATCGACGCGTTCCATTTCGGCGCCCGCCTGATCCAGCTTCTGTCCCCCGGCACCCGCCGCCTGCGGCCGCGCGACGTGGTGCGCCATTTCGAACAGACGGTCACCGGCGAACAGGACCTGCGCCTGGAGGCCGCGGCCGCGTCGGAATTCGCGGAAAACACGGCGCGGGACGAGGGGTTTCAGATCCCCATGCCGCATTGGGCGCTGTCGTCGCGTCGCGTGCTGACCGCAGACTGGGCCGAGGGGCTGCCGATGGGCGACCGCGACGCGCTGATCGCCGCCGGTCACGACACGACCGAACTGGCGCGCCGGGTGATCCAGCTGTTCCTGTCGCATGCGCTGCGCGACGGGTTCTTCCACGCTGACATGCATCACGGCAACCTCAAGGTGGCGGCGAACGGCGACATCATCGCCTATGACTTCGGCATCATGGGAGAGATCGACGAATACACCCGCCGGGTCTATGCCCAGATCCTGTATGGGTTCATCCAGCGCGATTACCGCTTGGTCGCGCGCGTGCATTTCGAGGCCGGATACGTCCCCCGCGACCGCGACGAGGCCGCCTTTGCCCGCGCCCTGCGTGCCGTGGGCGAGCCGATCTTCGGTGCCGATGCCAGCCGCATCAGCATGGGCAACCTGCTGTCCTATCTGTTCGAGGTGACGGAACGCTTCGGCATGCCCACCCGGACAGAGCTGATCCTGCTGCAGCGCACCATGGTCGTGGTCGAGGGCGTGGCCCGGTCGCTGGACCCGCAGCTGAACATCTGGGACGCGGCCAAGCCGGTGGTGTCCGATTACATCAAGGCCAGTGTCGGCCCCAAGGCCGCGATCAGCGACCTGACCCATATCGCGCAGACCGTGGGCCGGTACGGCCCGCTGCTGCCGCGGATGATCGAGCAGGCCCTGTGGGAACGCGCCCACCCCGAGGAGGCGCGCCTGACCCTGATCCAGCCGCGCAGTTCCGGGACGCTGCTGCTGGTCGCGATCCTGGCGCTGGCGGCGGGGGCGGGGATCGGCCTGTCGCTGTAGGGCGCGGCGGTCAGAAACAGATGATCTCGGCCTCGGCCTCGGCGCGGCGCAGGGTGGCCACGGTCTCGGTCAGGGCGGCCATGCCGCGGAACATGCCGGACCGCTCTCCGGTGGTCTGGCGCATCCGCAGGATGGTTTCCGCGCCGACGTAATCGGCATAGGGCAGCACCTCGGCGATGCGGTCGATCGCGCAGGAACAGCGGTCCAGCATGTCGCGCGTCTGCCCGTTGGTCGCCATGCAGGCAAAGGCGTATTCGACCCGCGCATTGGTCGGATAATCGTTCACTGCCTGCGCCGATGCGGGGGCCGCCGTCAGGGCCAGCGCCAGCGCACAGGCGCCCGCGCGGATCATTGCAGCACCAGTTCGTTGCGATAACCCGCCGCGGCATCGGTTTCGGCGCGCAGCTCGCGGATGGGTTCGTCCGGCGCGGCCATCACGAAGGTCAGCGTCAGCGTCTGGAAGCCGTGCATGCGTTCTGCATTCTTGTCCGCGATGAAGGGCTGAAAGCTGGCCGTGATGCCGCCGTCGGTGGCCGTGACCTCTCCGCCCCGGAACAGCGCCTCCTTCATGCGGTTGCGGATGTAGAAGGGACTGCCGCCGGTCAGCGCGGCCATGTCGCGGGTCGTCTGCTCCAGGAAGAAGGTCAGGACCGGATCGCCCGAAGAGATCGGGAACGGCCCGATCGTGCGGTCGATCGGCCCGGCCTTCTGGGTCAGTTCCAGGATCGGCTGCTGATCGCTGGGGTCGATGTCCTGGGACAGGGTGATGCGGCCGTCCTCGGTCGGGCGGAACCCCTCGGCCATCGGGCCCGTGACGGTCATCTGCCATTCCAGCGTCCTGTCGCCCAGATCCCAAGGGCCCCGTTCGGCAAAGACCGCGTCGCCGGCCTCGGCCGCGATCAGGGGCAGGGGGGCAAGCCCCAGCATCAGGGCAAGTGCAAAGGCGCGGGTCATGGTCGTCCTCCCAAACGTTGGGGCATGATGGGCGCGGGACGGGCGGCGGCGCAAGCCCCGGCGGCGGCCGCATCCCCCCTTGGTCTTAGGCCAGAAGACGCCCCAGAATCTCGGCCAGGTCGGGCGGACTGACGGGCTTTTCCAGCAGGTGGATACCCATGGCGGCGCAGCGCCGCGAAATCGCCGGATCGCGATGCGCCGTCACCATCACCGCGGGCACCGGCCGGTCGGATGCGGCGCGCAGCGCCTCGATTGCGGCAAACCCGGTGTCGCCGTTCTCCAGGTGGTAATCGGCCAGGATCACGTCGGGGGGTTCGTCCCCCATCGTGGCCAGCGCCTCGGCCGTGTCGCCCGCGATGCGGGGCACCATGCCAAGCCGGTTGCGCAGGATCATCTGATAGGCACGGCGCATCTCGGGGTCGTTCTCGACCACCAAGGCCACGCGGCCGCGCAGCGCGGGCAGCGGCGCGACGGCGAGGCGCGGCGTGTCCGACAGCGCCTGCACCAGGGGCAGGCCGACGCGGAACACCGTGCCGCGCATCGCCTCGGACGACAGGCTGATCGGATGGCCCAGCTTGGCGCAGGCCCGGCGCACGATGGACAGGCCCAGCCCCATGCCGGGCGTCGCGCTGTCATGGGTCAGGCGCTGGAACTCGTCGAAGATGCGGTTGCGGTCCACGGCCGGAATGCCCATCCCGGTGTCATAGACCGACAGCCAGCACATCGCCCCCTTGCGCCGCGCACCCACCGCGACGCCGCCGCGATGGGTGTACTTGATCGCGTTCGACACCAGGTTCTGCGCGATGCGGCGCAGGAAGATCGGGTCGCTGTCCACGACCGCGGTCGTGGGCATGAACCGCAGCCGCAACCCCTTGGCCTGCGCCACGGGCGCGAATTCGGCCGCCAGCCTGCGGAACAGGTCGTCCAGCGGCACGGGCTGTCGGTTGAACTCGATCCGCTGGCTGTCCAGCCGCGAGATGTCCAGCACCGCATGCATCAGCTGTTCGACCGATTCGAAGGCACTGCCAAGCCGGTCGGTCAGTTCGGTCTGGTGCGGGTCCATCGGCGTGTCGGTCAGCGCTGACAGGAACAGCCGCGCCGCCGACAGGGGCTGCAGCAGGTCGTGGCTGGCTGCGCGCAGGAAACGGGTCTTGGACCGGTTCGCCTCCTCGGCCAGGGCGCGGGCCACGGCCAGTTCGCGGTTTCTTTGCGACAGGTCGGCCATCGCGCGTTCCAGGTCACGCGTGCGGGCCAGCACCTCCTGCTCCAGCGCGACGGCGGCCTGGAACATCGACCATGCGGACCCGCGTGATTCTTCCAGCCGGTCGATCCGGTCGATCAGGACGGCGTTGATACGGGTCAGCTTGGCGATCTGCCGGTCGGGCGGATCGTCGTCACGCAACATCATCGGACCTCATGAAGGCCAGGCCCACGAATGTCTGGTTCACATGCATGCCGCTGTGCTGTTCGCCATAGGTGTTGAACCCCGCAACGCGGTGACGGCGGTACAGGTCCGACATCCGGTCGGTCAGCCCCGCGCGTTCCAGCGCCAGCCGGCGCAGGATGCAGTCAAAGGCCAGCACCATCAGCGGCGGCGTGGGCAGCGCCTCCAGCAGGTCGGAAAACCCCTGGATCAGATCCTCGGACCGGCCAAGGGTCAGGACGGTGCCGGTGTCGATGGACGACATCAGCGACAGGCCGTCGTCGTCTGTGATGGCGCTGATGGCGCGCACGTGATGGCGCCCGCCCATGCGCAGCAGCAGGGGGTGGCGGGCAAATTCGCTGGGCGTCAGGTCGGCGCGGCGCAACCCGGTCAGGCGGGCATATTCCTGCGCCGCGGGTTCGGCGTTTAGCTCCAGGATGCGGCGTTTTTCGGGAATGGCGGCGGTGACCACCGCGCGCGTGGGGGTGGGGCTGAAATGGGCGAACGTGACCTCGCGGATGGTCAGGTCGGTCTCGACCAGCAGGAAGACCGCGACGCCCGACCGCACGGCGCCCTGCGCAAGCAGCGAGGTGCGGCGGAAATCCAGACCGTCGCCAGCCGACCCCCCCAGCACCGGGACCGAGGGCAGGGCCGCGTCCAGCGTGGCGACCAGCGCGTCCTCCTGTCCGGCCAGGCCATCGGTCAGCAGAAGGCCGAACAGGTGCCGCGCCGGGTCGGGGCCGAAATCGCGCGCCATCTGGCGCAGCTGCGCCATCCATTCCGACACCGGCAGCGCGGCAAGGTCCGGCAGCAGCAGGGACGCGGCGCGGAAATGGCGCGCGGGAAACCCGATCGCCACCACGCTGTCGCTGGCATAGCCCTGCGGCCCGATCTCTCCGGCGGACGAGCATCCGGCGATCACGCAATCGGGCGGCAGGTGGGGGGCCAGCCCGGACTGCAGCGCGGCCAGGTCGTCCGCCTGCGCGCCGAACAGCAGGACCAAGGCGGGATTGGTGCCGCGCAGGCCGTCCAGCAAGGTCGGGACCATGTCGGTCCCGCCGCGGTCGGCCTGCACAGCGACCGGCCCGGATGCGCCCTCCATCGCAGCCGGGTCGGTGTTCATCAGCCGGCCTCGAACAGCCGGATCGAGTTGGCCAGCAGCACGGCCTGCGTGCGGCGGCGGGCGTTGATCTTGGACATGATCGCCGTGATGTGGGTCTTGACCGTGGCCTCGGCGATCGACAGCTCGTAGCTGATCTCCTTGTTGGCCTTGCCTTTGCAGATCAGCCGCAGGATCTTCATCTGCTGCGGCGTCAGTGACGAAAAGCGCCGCGCCAGTTCGGCCTTCGCGTCGTCGTCCGCGCTGTCTTGATCGGGTTGGTATCCGTCGGGGGTGACGTGCTCGCCCTCCCACATGCGGCGCAGGCTGTCGACCAGCGCCTCGCGCGACAGCGACTTGCTGATATAGCCCTGTGCCCCGGCCGCCATCGCGGTCGAGATCATCGCCCCCTCCAGATCGGCCGAGATCATGGTGATCGGCACGCCCGGAAGCTGGCGGCGCAGGGTCACGATGCCCTCGGCGCCGCGCGCGTCGGGCAGGTTCAGGTCAAGGATCACGGCGTCGGGCGCACCCTGCACGCGGATCTGTTCCACCGCGGCGCCAAGGCTGCGTGCGGTGCGGACATTCTTCAGGCCAAAGCTGATCTTCAGCGTCAGTGCCAGCGCATCGCACATCAGCGGGTGGTCGTCGACGATCAGGATCTCGCGGACCTGGTCGGCGGTGGGTCGCGCTGACGGCACGGGACGCGCCTGCATGGCGGCTGCTGTCATGGCATTCCTCCCTGGGTTCTGCCGGCTGCAACCCCTCCTCAAGGGTGCCGCCGTGACCGCAGTCTAGGGCAGGGTGCACATAAAGCAAGCGCCATGCTGCGACGAAAGTCGGATGGCGATCTAGCTTTTGTTGACCGTTCGTTCGCCCGGCGGAAAGCTTTCGGTCCAGACATTGCCGTCCGTATCCTCGACCCGGATGTTGATCGGCTGGCCATCCGGTTGATAGCGAAAGCGGAACACCGGATCCTCGCTGACCGAGATCCCCGCCGCCATCGAGAACAGCAGTGCGTCACCCTGGCGTACGTCCAGGCGGTCGATGAAATGGGCAGGGATGTTCAGCAGCGTCACTTGGTCGCGCTGAAGGCCCGAAAAATTCGGATGCCGGATCATCAGCGTGCCGATCTCCGCTCCGTCCTGAACCTCGCTGCGCCAGCGCATCTGGCCCATGGTCGCCTTGGTCGCGGCCATGTCCTTGCCCGCCGGCGCCGAACAGCCGCCCGCGGCCTTGACGAAGCGCCCGGCCATGACCTGCGTGCCGTCAGCCTGGGTCGCGATGGCGCGGACGTCGGAATAGCTGTCGACCCGGACGCGCACCTCGAAATCCAGGGGCATCAGCGCGGGACCAAAGGCGTATTCGGCGGCGACGGGGGCAGGGTTCTCGTCGATGACCAGGGTCAGGGCGTCGATGGCGGGGGCGTCGGCCGCCTGCGTCAGACGGATGGGCACGATGGCCGCGTCATGGGCACGGGTCGGTGCATCCAGGTCCAGCACCGTCGCGTCCTGCGGCGGATCGCTGTCCAAGTCCATCACCGCCCCGCGCAGATCCTCCCAGGTGGGCGATGGTTGCAGCGCGTTGTCCTGCGCCATCGCGGGCGCGGCCAGCAGCGCCGCCGTCAGGGTCAGCCACAGTCTCATTGCCTCATCCTCCCTTGGACATCCTCCGATAGACGAATTCGGTGGTCGTGGCGGCGGCGTCCTCCTCGGCGCGTGCCACGACCCCTGCATGCAGCGGAGATTTCGAACAGACCGGGTCCGTGGCCCGCGCGTCGCCGGCCAGCGCCATCGCCTGGCAGCGGCAGCCGCCGAAATCGACGGACTTGCGGTCGCAGCCGCGGCAGGGTTCCGGCATCCACGCCGTGCCGCGGAAGGCGTTGAAGCTGTCGGACAGGTGCCAGATGTCGGACAGCGACCGCTCCTGCACGTTCTCGAAGCGCATCCAGTCGATGGTCTGGGCGGCATGACAGGGCAGCACGGTCCCATCAGGCCCGACGTTCAGCCCGGTCGAGCCCCAGCCCCCCATGCAGGCCTTGGGATAGACCGCATGGTGATCGGCGGGGACATAATCGATGACCATCCGCCCACGCAGCCGGACGCGGGCGGCGTTGACCACCTGTCGCGCGAATTCGGCCTGTTCGCGCGTGGGCATCAGCGCGCCCCGGTTGCGGTCGGCCCATCCGTGGAACTGAACGGTCGCCACCTCGATCCGCCGGGCGCCAAGGCGTTCAGCCAGATCGATCATGTCGGGCAGGCGGTCCATGTTCTGGCGGTGGACGACGGCGTTGATGGTCAGCGGAAAGCCGATCTCGGTGACCCAGTCGCTAAAGGCCATCTTCTTGTCCCAGGACCCCGGATGGCCGCTGATCCGGTCGGCCATGTCGGGGCGGATGCCCTGCAGCGACAGCTGGACATGATCGACGCCCGCGCGGTCCAGTTCGATCAGCCGGTCACGGGTGATGCCGATGCCAGAGGTGATCAGGTTCACGTACAGCCCCGCGTCGCGCGCATGGCCCACGATCTGCGCCAGATCGCGCCGCGCACCGGGTTCACCGCCCGAGATGTGGACCTGCAGCACGCCCAGATCGGCAGCCTGGCGGAACACCCGGCCCCAGTCGTCGGCGCCGATCTCGCGCGACGCGCGGACCAGATCGACGGGGTTCGAGCAATAGGGACAGGCCAGGGGGCAGCGGTGTGTGACCTCGGCCAGCATCGCCATGGGCAGGCCGGGGGTGACGGGGTTGCCGTCCAGGTCGCGGGGCTGGTGCTGCTGATCCTTCATGCGCTGTCCCTGACAAAGACCATGCGCCGTTCGATCAGCCCGGTCAGGAAGTCCCTCACGTCGCCGCCGATCTGGTCCACCGGCGCGTCATAGCGCGCGGCCAGGTCGCGCACGATCCGGTCCAGGCTGCGGGCGCCGTCCAGTTCGGACAGGATCGCCTCTCCGATCTGGTCCAGCTGCATCGCGCGTTCCGGGGCCTGCAGCACGCGGATGCCGCGCACGCGGTCGCCCTGCAGCCGCACGCCGCGCGGCAGATAGGGGATGTCGTCGGGTCCGATCAATGCGGTCATGCGCGCATCCCCTCTCCGGGCCGCCAGGCCCCGGGGGGCGTGCGCCCCTCGACATAGCCGTGCCACAGCGCGTCCAGCTGGGCCCACAGCACGTCGGTCTTGAAGGTCAGCGCGGCGGCGGCTGCGTCCTGCTTTTCCAGCGTGTCGGCATGGGCCAGGACATAGTCCAGGCCGAACTTGACGTCCTCGGGCGCCTCGGTCAGGCGTTTCTTGAAATAGGACAGGCTGCTGTCATCGGCGAAATCGTAATGTTGCAGCAGACCCTCGATCCGCTGCGCATGGATGCGGGGCGCGAACAGTTCGGTCAGGCTGGCCGCCACCGCGTCCAGCAGGGGCATGTCGCGCACGAAGCGGACATAGGCCTCGACCGCGAACCGTGTCGCCGGCATGATGCCCACGCCCGACGCGACATAGTCCGGGTCCAGCCCCACCGCCTGCGCCAAGGCCAGCCAGCGGCGGATGCCGCCGCCCTCGGTCTGACCGCCGTCGTGATCCTCGATCCGCTTGCGCCAGGCGCGGCGCAGGTCGGGATCCTCGACCCGGCTCATGAAGGCCGCGTCCTTCATGGGGATGCGCGACTGGTACATCCAGCGGTTGATGACCCAAGCCCGCACCTCATCAGGGGTGCACTGGCCGCCATGCAGGCGGGCGTGGAACGGGTGACGGTCGTGATAGCGCGCGGCGCCGATGGCGCGCAGGCGGGCCTCGAAATCCTCGCGGGACTGGGCGGTGGCTTGGACGTCCTTCACAGCGTGATCTCCATTCCGTCGCGGGCGACCTGCCAGCCCTGTGCCGCGGCCTGAGCCGCCTGCGGGCTGTCCGGGTCGGTCAGCGGGTTCGAATTGTTCATGTGCACGAAGATGCGCTGGCCAATCGGCGTGTCGGCCAGGGCGGGGATCGTGTCGGTCACCGCCATGTGCCCCATGCGGCGGCCGGTCTTGCGGCCCAGACCCATGCGGATCATCTCGTCGTCGTCCCACAGGGTGCCATCGAAGAACAGCGCATCCGCCCCCGCGACGCGGTCGCGCAGCCAGTCAGGCATGTCCGCGCATCCGGGGATGTAGAACGCGCGCCGGTCCGCGCTGCGCAGCTCAACCCCCACGGTGGTCTCACCGATCAGGCCGGTCTCGACCGTGGCGCCCTCCTGATACAGTGGCACCTTGCCTGGCACGGCGAACAGCGTCGCGGTCAGGCCGGGGGTCAGCGGGATCGTCTGGTCCAGCGCGACGGTCCGGCGCGGGACAAAGTCGGGGTTCACCGCAGCCATCATCGGGTTCGCCGCCAGCGCATCATGGATCGCCTGCGTCGCGAACAGATCGAAGGGCTGGCTTTCGCGCAGCGTCAGCAGCCCGGCCACGTGATCGATGTCGCCATTTGTCACCAGGACCGACCGCAGCGGCATGGTCCGCGGGCCGGACGGGTGCAGCGCCGGCGTCGCTGCCAGTTGCGCCCGGATATCGGGCGATGCGTTCAGGATGGCCCAGTCGCGCCCATCGGCACTGACCGCGATCGAGCTTTGGGTCATCGACGAAATACGTCCCGCGCGGGCCGCGTCGCAATTGCCGCAGCCGCAGTTCCATTGCGGCAGGCCACCGCCCGCCGCCGCCCCAAGGATGATGATCCGCATCGGGTGTCGTGCCTTACGATAAGAAAGCCCCGCCCGAACGAGTTCGGACGGGGCCGCATTCCTGCCTGCGGTACAGGCTCAGAACAGGACGGGCTCGTCCTCGGCGGGTGCGTACATGTTGATTTCCATGCCGCAAGCGATCTCGGTCAGGATAGGTTTGGTCCAGGCCATGTTGTGCTCCTCCTACATGCCGGTGGCGCCGCTACAGAAGGCGACTGGATTCAAATCTAGTATAGAGACAGGATGAATCAACACGACAAAGGTCGCAAGGTCGTGACCATTTCGTGAAGACGGGCCGCAAAAGGGGACGGAAGGACGATGTTTCACCTGGTTCTGGGCGTCTGTCTGGCGATGGCCGCCGATCAATGCGGCCAGGTTCTGCTGCCCCAGGGCGATTCGGCGACGGCCCAGGGGTGCCGAACGCAGGCCGCGCAGGTCGCGGATGCGTGGCTGGCCGCGCGGCCCGAACTGACCGGCAGTGCGCCGGAATGCCGCGCCAATGCCGATCTTCCGGCGCTGGACCTGCAGCAGGTCGCGCGGGGCGTTCATGTCCATTTCGGCGATTCTCACCAGATGGAGGAGACCCCGGACGGGCGCATCGCCAACCTGGGGGTGATCATCGGCCGCGATGCGGTCGCGGTGATCGATGCGGGCGTGTCGCGGGCGCAGGCGCAGGACCTCTATGTGGCGATCCGGAGGATCACCGACCTTCCGGTGCAGCACCTGATCCTGACCCACATGCATCCAGACCACGTGCTGGGCGCGCAGGTGCTGTCCGAGGTCGGGGCCCGCATCACCGCGCATCACGCCCTGCCGCAGGCGCTTCAGGCGCGGGCGGCGGGGTATCTTGACGCGCTGGTTGGTCTTTACCCGGCCCCGGACTGGATCGGCACGCAGGTGGTCATGCCCGACGACCTGGTCGATGACCGCCGCCAGATCGACCTGGGCGATCGGTCCCTGCTACTGCGGGCATGGCCCGCGGCCCATACCGACAGCGACCTGACCGTGCTGGACCGCAGGACGAATACGCTGTTCACCGGCGATCTGCTGTTCCGGGACCTGACGCCGGTGGTGGACGGATCGCTGCTGGGATGGCTGGAATGGCTGGACAGCGACCCGGCACGCGGCGCAGGCTTGATCGTGCCCGGACACGGACCGGCCAGCGAATCATGGGCTGACGCATCGGCACCCCAGACCGCATTATTGAAAGCGCTTGCGACCGCGACGCGCCGGGCCATTCAGGACGGGTTGCCCCTGTCGCAGGCCGTGCCCGCCATCGCCAATGCATTGCAGCCGATGCAGAATTCATGGAATTCCTATCCAGAGACGGTGGCGCGGAACGCAACCGCGGCCTACAAGGAACTGGAATGGGAATGAGAAGCGTTTGACAGGTTCGCCAGAACTGGCAAATGTTCGCGTTAACATCCGGGCGAAACAGGTCCGGGGACTTTCAGGGAGGAAGACTTGAAAACCGCATTGTACACGACCGCTGCGATCATCGCGCTGACCGCGGGCAGCGCGCAGGCGCAGCTGGTGATCGAACCGGGCAGCGACGACCGCATCAACTGGGCCAGCCTGGACGAGTTCAAAGCCGCGCATTCCGACCTTGAGGGGCAGAGCTTCAACATTCTGGGCCCCTGGCTGGGCGGCGACCAGGAGCTGTTCCAGTCGGTCATCGCCTATTTCAACGAGGCGACCGGCGCGCAGGCGAACTATTCCGGTTCCGACAGCTTCGAGCAGCAGATCGTCATCGACAGCGAGGCCGGATCGCCCCCCGATGTCGCGGTCTTTCCGCAGCCGGGCCTGGCCTCGGATCTGGCCGAAAAGGGCTTCCTGCGCCCCCTTGGCGAGGAGACGGCGCAATGGCTGACCGACAACTATGCCGCGGGCGAAAGCTGGGCGGCGCTGGGCACCTATGCGGGCCCCGACGGGACCGAGGCACTGTACGCCTTCCCGTACAAGGCCGACGTCAAGTCGCTGGTCTGGTACGTCCCCGAGAACTTCGAGGATGCCGGTTATGAGATCCCCGAGACCTACGAGGACCTGAAGGCCCTGACCGAGCAGATCGCCGAGGAGGGAGAGACCCCCTGGTGCATCGGCCTGGGATCGGGCGGCGCCACCGGCTGGCCCGCGACCGACTGGGTCGAGGACCTGATGCTGCGCACTGCCACGCCCGAGGATTACGACGCCTGGACGACCAATGCGATGCCGTTCAACGACCCCAAGGTCGTGGCCGCGATCGACGAGTTCGGCTGGTTCGCCAAGAACCCCGATTTCGTCGCGGGCGGCGTCGGATCGGTCAGCGCGACCGATTTCCGCGAAAGCCCCGCCGGCCTGTTCGACAGCCCGCCCGCCTGCTACTTGCACCGTCAGGCCAGCTTCATCACGACCTTCTTCCCTGAGGGCACGGTCGTGGGGGAGGATGCCGACTTCTTCTACATGCCCGCGCCCGCATCGGGTGACCTGGGCCAGCCCGTCCTGGGCGGCGGCACCATGTTCGCGGTCCTGTCGGACAACCCCGCCGCGATGGCCTTCGTCGAGTTCCTGAAGACCCCCGTCGCGCACGAGATCTGGATGGCGCAGCAGGGCTTCGTCACGCCCTATACCGGCGCCAATGTCGAGGCCTATGACGATCCGACCGTCCGCCGCATGGGGCAGATCCTGCTGGACGCGACGGTCTTCCGGTTCGACGGGTCGGATCTGATGCCCGGCGCGATCGGCGCGGGGGCGTTCTGGACCGGGATGATCGATTTCGTCGGCGGCGCCTCGGCACAGGACGTCGCGGACAAGATCCAGGCCAGCTGGGCTTCGCTGAACTGACGACGACCGGCGCGGCGGCCGCGACGTCGCCGCGCCCCATGATCCAGGGGGGAGACCGGGAATGGAATTGCTGTGGTTGGCGGTCAGCACGATCGCGATCGGGGTCTTTGGCTGCGTGGCCTGGTTCTGGGGGTCGAACTGGCTGCTGGACCGCATCTATCCGCCGCGCGGGGCGCAGGCGGGCGACAACATCCGGCGGGCGAACCAGATCCGCCCCTGGCTGTTCCTGGGGCCCGCGATCCTGTTCCTGACGACCTATCTGGTCTATCCGGTGCTGGACAGCTTCTGGCGGTCGCTGTTCAATTCGAACGGATCGCAGTTCGTCGGCCTGGACAACTATGTCTGGCTGGTGAACGACGGCAAGTTCCGGGAATCCATGCTGAACAACATGGCCTGGCTGCTGGTCGTGCCGGCCCTGTCCACGCTGTTCGGCCTGCTGGCTGCGCAGCTGACCGACCGGCTGAAATGGGGCAACATCGGCAAGTCGCTGATCTTCATGCCCATGGCCATCAGCTTTGTCGGCGCGGGCGTGATCTGGAAGTTCATCTATGAATACCGCGCCTCGGGCGAGACGCAGATCGGCCTTCTGAACTGGATCGTGACCCAGCTGGGTGGAGAGCCGCAGATCTGGCTGACCCTGCCGGTGTGGAACAACCTTCTGCTGATGATCGTGCTGGTCTGGATCCAGACTGGCTTCGCGATGGTCATCCTGTCGGCCGCCCTGCGCGGCATCCCCGAGGAGACGATCGAGGCCGCCATTCTGGACGGCGCATCCCCCCTTCAGGTGTTCTTCAAGATCAAGGTGCCGCAGATCATGGGCACCATCGCGGTGGTCTGGACCACCATCACTATCGTCGTGCTGAAGGTCTTCGACATCGTCTTCGTCATGACCAACGGGCAATGGGGCACGCAGGTGCTGGCGAACCTGATGTATGACTGGATGTTCCGCGGCACGCCCGATTACGGGCGCGGGTCGGCCATCGCCATCGTCCTGATGATCCTGGTCACCCCGATCATGGTCTGGAATATCTACAACGCACGCAAGGAGGTCCGCTGATGGAGGGGATGGCTGGACAGAAGTCGTCGCTGGCCTGGGCGGTCAACATCGCGGCCTTCCTGCTGGTGCTGCTGTGGACGATCCCGACGCTGGGCCTGTTCGTGTCGTCGTTCCGCGACCGCGACCAGATCTCGACCTCGGGGTGGTGGCAGTCGTTCTCGGGCTCGGTGCAGACCGGTTTCGTGCGTTCGGGCACGGCCGAGGACCAGGTGCAGGAGGGCGATCTCTATGTGATCCAAGGCAGCGCTTTGGAGGGCACGCAGGAGTTGACCGCTTGGGGCACCAGCGCGCGCCAGCCCGATGCCAACGCCCCCGGCGACACCGTCGAGCTGGAGCCGGGGATCGATCTGACCGTGGCCGAGGACGGCAGCTATCGCATGACCTCGGCCCAGCCCTTCGAGATGCGGCGCGGTGAACGGATCTTCACCACAACCCTGTCGCCGCCGGCCTTCACGACCGACAACTATTCCCGGGTTCTGACCGCAGGCGGGCTGGGGCGCGCCTTCATGAACACCATGACGGTGACGATCCCCGCCACCGTCATCCCGATCCTGATCGCGGCCTTTGCGGCCTATGCGCTGGCCTGGATGCAGTTTCCGGGCCGGGCCCTGCTGACGGCCTGCGTGGTGGGGCTTCTGGTCGTGCCGCTGCAGGTGGCGCTGATCCCATTGCTGCGGCTGCACAACGAACTGGGCATCGGCAAGGGATACCTGGGCATCTGGCTGGCGCATACTGGGTTCGGCCTGCCGCTGGCGGTCTATCTGCTGCGAAACTACATGGTCGGCCTGCCACGAGAGGTCATCGAGAGCGCCCGCGTCGACGGCGCGACCGAATTCCAGATCTTCCGCCGGATCATCCTGCCGCTGTCCTTCCCCGCCCTGGCCAGTTTCGCGATCTTCCAGTTCCTGTGGGTCTGGAACGACCTGCTGGTGGCCACGGTGTTCCTGGGCAACACGCGCGAACAGCTGGTCATGACGGGCCTGCTACGAGAGCTGATGGGATCGCGCGGAGGTGAATGGGAGATCCTTGCAACTTCGGCCTTTATCTCGATAGCGGTGCCGCTGCTGGTGTTCTTTGCCATGCAGAAATATCTGGTCCGCGGATTGCTGGCCGGCTCCGTGAAAGGTGGATGAACTTGACTGAACAGACGACGGATTGGTGGAAGGGCGGGATCATCTATCAGATCTACCCGCGCAGCTTTCAGGACACGACCGGCAGCGGCACGGGCGATCTGGCGGGCATCGCCCAGCGTCTGCCCTATGTGGCGTCCCTGGGGGTCGATGCGGTCTGGATCTCTCCGTTCTTCACCTCTCCGATGAAGGATTTCGGCTACGACGTCAGCGATTACTGCGGCATCGACCCGATCTTCGGCACGATGGAGGATTTCGACTGGCTGGTCCAAAGCGCGCACGAGCTGGGTCTGAAGGTCATGATCGACCTGGTGATGTCGCATACCTCGGACCAGCATCCCTGGTTCAAGGAAAGCCGCGCCAGCCGCGACAACCCGAAATCGGACTGGTATGTCTGGTCGGACCCGCGCCCGGACGGCACCCCGCCCAACAACTGGCTGTCGATCTTCGGCGGCAGCGCGTGGCAGTGGGATGCGCGGCGGGAACAGTATTTCCTGCACAACTTCCTGTCGTCGCAGCCGGACCTGAACTTTCACAACCCCGCCGTCCAGGACGCCCTGATCGAGATGGCGCGGTTCTGGCTGGACAAGGGCGTCGACGGCTTCCGGCTGGACACGATCAACTTCTATTTCCACGACGCCCAGCTGCGCGACAACCCGCCCCTAGCGCCGGAACTGCGCAAGTCGGACACGGCCCCCGCCGTGAACCCCTACAACCACCAGAGCCACCGCTTCAGCAAATCGCAGCCCGAGAACCTGGCCTTCCTTGAACGGTTCCACCAGGCGCTGGTGCCCTATGGCGCCGCCGTCGTGGGCGAGATCGGCGACAGCGAGCGCGGGCTGGAACTGCTGGAGGAGTATACCGGCGTGCCGGGCCGGGTGCAGATGTCCTATGTCTTCGACTTCCTGTCGGGTGACGACCTGCCCGCCGCGCGCGTGGTCGAGGTGTTCGACAAGCTGCACGACATCGCGCCCAACGCCTGGCCCTGCTGGGCCATGTCGAACCATGACGTGGTGCGCCACGTCACGCGCTGGAACCTGCCGGACCAGGCGGCCAAGGCCTATGCGACGGTGCTGTTATGCCTGCGCGGGTCGGTCTGCCTGTACCAGGGAGAGGAACTGGGCCTGCCCGAGGCCGAGCTGCGCTTCGAGGATCTGCGCGATCCCTATGGCATAGAGTTCTGGCCCGAGTTCAAGGGCCGCGACGGTTGCCGGACGCCGATGGTCTGGGACATGGGCGTGAACGGCGGTTTCTCGACCAGCCAGCCCTGGCTGCCGGTGCCGCATACGCATCTGCAGCGCACCGTCGTCAGCCAGGAGGCCGACGCCCAGTCCATGCTGCACCATTATCGCTGGGCGGTCGGCCTGCGCCGCAAGCACAGCGCATTGCGCTGCGGAAACATGACAGACATCAAGGCCGAGGGGCCGGTGCTGTCCTTCCGCCGCCGTGACGACAAGCAGACCCTGCTGATCCGCGCCAACCTGTCCGACGACGATGCGGGCGGGCTGATGCCGTGGCAGGTCCAGATCATCGAAGGGTAGGGGAGGAAGACCGCAAATGGCCGATCTGAAACTGACGGACGTCGCCAAGTCCTATGGCGACGTGCAGGTGCTGAGGGACATCGACCTGGACATCCGTTCCGGAGAGTTCATCGTCTTTGTCGGGCCGTCCGGCTGCGGGAAATCCACGCTCTTGCGCATGATCGCGGGCCTGGAGCAGATCACCGGGGGAGAGCTGAAGATCGGCGGGCAGGTGATGAACGACATCCCGCCCAGCCAGCGCGGCATCGCGATGGTGTTCCAGTCCTATGCGCTTTACCCGCACATGACGGTCCGCGACAACATGGCCTTCGCGCTGAAGATCGCGGGCCAGTCCAAGGAGCAGATCCAGGCCGCCACCGACCGCGCCGGCAAGATGCTGCAGCTGACGCCCTATCTGGACCGCCTGCCCAAGGCGCTGTCGGGCGGCCAGCGTCAGCGCGTGGCCATCGGGCGGGCCATCGTGCGCGACCCCAAGGTCTATCTGTTCGACGAACCGCTGTCGAACCTGGACGCCGCCCTGCGCGTCGCCACCCGGATCGAGATCGCGCAGCTGAAGGCCTCGATGCCCGACCGCACGATGATCTATGTCACCCACGACCAGACCGAGGCGATGACCCTGGCCGACCGCATCGTGGTGCTGGCCGGCGGCGGCATCGCCCAGGTCGGCGCGCCGCTGGAGCTGTACGAGCGTCCGATGACCGAATTCGTGGCCCAGTTCATCGGCAGCCCGGCGATGAACCTGCTGCCCGGGCGGGTCAAGACCGTGGGCGCCATGACCACCGTCGCGCTGGACGTGGGCCTAGAGGCGCAGGTCGCCATCCCGACCCGTGCCGGCGACGAAGGCATGGTCGTCAACCTGGGCGTCCGCCCCGAGGACATGCGCGAGACCGACGGCACCCCGGTCTTCGAGGGGACCGTCGATCTGACCGAGGCCCTGGGAGAGGTCACGCTGCTGTACTTCGGCACCGGGGCCGAGACCGCGCCGATCACCGCCAAGCTGCCGGGCATCCACCCGGACCTGAAGGGCAAGCGGGTCCGGCTGACCGCCGATCCCCATGCGCTGCACCTGTTCCACAAAGGACAATCACTGCTGTACCGGGACGGCGCCGACCGCCTGCCGCCCTATCAGCCGCGCATGGCTGCGCCCTCGGGCAGCATGGGCGGCACGCCCGCGCAGTCGGATCGCGGTCCGGACCGGGCAATGGACGGGATGGTCATCCCCGAGGGCCCGGTACGCTGAGCCCCGGGGCGCGACCAAAGTCGCAGATCGCGCCCCGCAAACCGTGCTATACTTTCCCCATCCTGAGGGGGAGACCATGACCGAACGCAACCACGCGGAGCTTGTGGCCGCGCAGTCGCAGTCACGCAGCGCCACCTCGGCGCTGGCCGCATCCTGGCGGCGGTCCATGCTGAAGCACGGGCTGGACCCCGCCGACCGCCGCCGCCCGGATCGCCTGTCCGACAGCGAACTGGCCGACCGCCATCAGGCGATGCAGGCCTTCCTGAACGTCGCCGGACCGCAGCTGGACCACCTGTACAACCTGGTCGGCCTGTCGGGCTGCAACGTGCTGCTGACCGATGCGCATGGCATCGTGCTGGACCAGCGGGTGTCGGATGCCGACGCCCAGCAGTTCCGCGACTGGGGCCTGTGGCAGGGCGCCGACTGGTCCGAGGCCGCGCAGGGCACCAACGGCATCGGCACCTGCCTGGCCGAGGGTCGGCAGGTGACCATCCACCGTGACGAACATTTCCGTACCCTCAACACCGCGATGTCCTGCATGGACGCGCCGATCTGGGGACCGGACGGGCGGCTGCTGGCCGCGCTGGACGTCAGTTCGGCGCGCGCGGACCAGACCGAACGCTACAACCGGCTGATCTCGGCGCAGGTGGCGCAGACCGCCCGGGCGATCGAATCGCTGTTCTTCCGGATGTCGTTTCCCGACGCGCGCATCGTCGTGGCCTCGGACGATCAGGGCGAACAGGCGGTGCTGCTGGCGGTGGACAAGGATGACCTGGCCATCGGCGCCACCCGCGCCGCCCGTCGCGTCCTGGGGCTGGAGCGCGAGGGTGCGATCCGCCCGCGCCCGGCCGCCGACCTGCTGGGGCGCCAGGACGACCTGACCGGGTTCGACCGGGCCGAACGCGCCGCCGTGATGCGCGCCTTGGCCCGCGCGCAGGGCAACGTTTCGGCGGCCGCGCGCGCGCTTGGGATCGGGCGGGCGACGATGTACAGGCGCATGGCGCGCCTTGGGCTTGGTGAAAATCACGGGGGACTGTCTCACATGTGAGACAGCTTCTGCGCTGCGGCGTGGATCGGCGGTTGCGACGAATCACGCGCTGTCCGACGCTTTGCCCATACCCGGACCGGGAGATCCGGGGGCTGACATCCCGAGGAGGAGGAACCGATGCCGAACGACCAGACGCACGAATTCAAGGGCGTGGGCGTGATGCCCTTTGCCCGCCGTTATGACAACTTCATCGGTGGCGAATGGACGGCGCCCAAGTCGGGCCGCTACTTCACCAACACCACGCCCATCACCGGGGCCGAGATCGGCGAGATCGCCCGGTCCAATGCCGATGACATCGAGGCTGCGCTGGACGCGGCGCACAAGGCCAAGGGGGCCTGGGGCCGCACCTCGACCACCGATCGGTCCAACGCGCTGCTGAAGATCGCCGACCGGATGGAGGCGAACCTGGAGCTGCTGGCCACCGCCGAGACCTGGGACAACGGCAAGCCCATCCGCGAAACGATGGCCGCCGACCTGCCGCTGGCCATCGACCATTTCCGCTACTTCGCGGGCGTCCTGCGCGCGCAGGAGGGCGGCATCTCCGAGATCGACAACGACACCATCGCGTACCATTTCCACGAGCCCCTGGGCGTGGTGGGTCAGATCATCCCGTGGAACTTTCCGCTGCTGATGGCCTGCTGGAAGCTGGCACCCGCGCTGGCCGCCGGCAACTGTGTGGTGCTGAAGCCCGCGGAACAGACCCCGGCCACGATCATGGTCTTTGCCGAGCTGATCGCCGACATCCTGCCGCCGGGCGTGCTGAACATCGTGAACGGTTTCGGCCTGGAGGCGGGCAAGCCGCTGGCGTCGAACCCGCGCATCTCCAAGATCGCCTTCACCGGGGAAACCACCACCGGCCGCCTGATCATGCAGTACGCGTCCGAGAACCTGATCCCGGTCACGCTGGAACTGGGCGGCAAGTCGCCCAACATCTTCATGGAGGATGTCTGCCGCGAGGATGACGATTTCTTCGACAAGGCGATCGAGGGTTTCGTGATGTTCGCGCTGAACCAGGGCGAGGTCTGCACCTGCCCGTCGCGCGCGCTGATCCACGAGAAGATCTATGACCAGTTCATGGAACGCGCGTTGAAGCGCGTCGAGGCCATCGTGCAGGGCGACCCGCGCGACAGCGCGACGATGATCGGCGCGCAGGCCTCGAGCGAGCAGAAGGAGAAGATCCTCTCCTACTTCGACATCGGTCGCAAGGAAGGCGCCGAGGTGCTGATCGGCGGCGAGGCCGCGGATCACGGCGGAGAGCTGTCGGGCGGCTTCTACATCAAGCCGACGGTCTTCAAGGGCCACAACAAGATGCGGGTCTTCCAAGAGGAGATCTTTGGCCCAGTCGTGTCCGTGACCACCTTCAAGGACCAGGACGAGGCGCTGTCGATCGCCAATGACACGCTCTACGGTCTTGGCGCGGGACTGTGGTCGCGCGATGCGAACACCTGCTACCGCTTCGGTCGCGCGATCCAGGCGGGCCGGGTCTGGACCAACTGCTATCACGCCTATCCGGCCCACGCGGCCTTCGGCGGCTACAAGCAGTCGGGCATCGGGCGTGAAAACCACCGCATGATGCTGGACCACTATCAGCAGACCAAGAATATGCTGGTCAGCTACAGCCCCAAGAAGCTGGGCTTCTTCTAACGCGATGCGGGCGGCCTTCGGGTCGCCCGCAACCCGCACCGATCCCGCGGCGTTGGGCCAGACGCCACCTGCGGAGCGCGCCATGCCCAAGGACAGCATCATCGACCCCGAGGACGCCGCGATCAGCGCGGGCCTGACCTATGTGAACGACGACATGCCGGGCATCACGCGCCAGCGGTCGGGCAAGGGGTTCTCGTACAAGGGACCGGACGGGCGCACCATCACCGACAAGGCGGAACGCAAGCGGCTGGCATCGTTGGCCATTCCGCCCGCCTATGTCGACGTCTGGATCTGTCCCGATCCGCGCGGCCACATCCAGGCGACCGGGCGCGACGCCAAGGGCCGCAAGCAGTACCGCTATCACCCCGAATTCCGCGAGCTGCGCGACAGCAGCAAGTACGATCGCATGCTGGATTTCGCGCGCGGCCTGCCGCAGCTGCGCGCGCAGGTCGATGCCGACATGTCGCGCCGCGGCCTGCCGGTGGAGAAGGTTCTGGCGACCATCGTGTTCCTGTTGGAGAACACGATGATCCGCGTGGGCAACACCCGCTATGCGCGCGAGAATAAGTCGCACGGGCTGACCACGCTGCGGATGCGGCATGTCACGCTGGACGGCAATCAGGTCCGCTTCAAGTTCAAGGGCAAGTCGGGCAAGGAATGGAACCTGGGCCTGCGCGACCGCCGCGTTGCCCGCATCATCCGTGCCGTGCAGGAGATCCCCGGCCAGCACCTGTTCCAATATGTGGACGACGACGGCACGCGCCGCCAGGTCACCTCGACCGAGGTGAACGACTATCTGCGCCAGATCACCGGGCGGCAGGTCACCGCCAAGGATTTCCGAACCTGGACCGGCACGGTCCTGGCCGCCCTTGCATTGGCCGAATACGAGAAGGCCGACAGCGAGGCAGCCGCCAAGCGCAACGTGCGCGATGCCATTGAATCGGTTGCTGCGCGGCTTGGCAACACGCCCACCATCTGCCGCCAGTGCTATGTGCACCCCCAGATCATCGACGCCTATCTGGCCGACGAGTTGCGGCTGGAGCTGGCGGACACGATCGACGACACCCTGACCCAGACTGACCTGCGCCCCGAAGAGACGCAGGTCCTGCGGTTCCTCAAGAAAAGGCTGAAGACATGAGCACCGTCACCGCCACCCCCGCCGCGCTGGAACTGATCGCCGAGATCGTGGCCGATCACGGCCCGGTCCTGTTCCACCAGTCGGGCGGCTGCTGCGACGGGTCGTCGCCGATGTGCTATCCCCAAGGCGATTTCCGCGTGGGCGAACGCGACGTGCAGCTGGGAGAGATCGGCGGCGCGCCCTTCTACATTTCGGCCAGCCAGGCCGAGGCGTGGGCCCATACCGACCTGATCATCGACGTGGTGCCGGGGCGGGGCGGCATGTTCAGTCTGGACAACGGTCGCGAGAAGCGGTTCCTGACCCGGTCAGAGATGTGCAGCATCTAGCGCCAAGCAGCGTTGTGACCAAGGCCGCGCTGCGCTAGACACGGGCGACACCTGCGAAAGGCTTGCCCCATGACCCACAGCGTCTTCATCGATGGCGAGGCCGGCACCACCGGCCTGCAGATCCGCGACCGCCTGCTGGGACGCGACGACATCCGCTTGGTCCAGCTGGACCCCGCGATGCGCAAGGACCCGCAGGCCCGCGCCGACTGCTTTGCGCAGGCCGATGTCGCGATCCTGTGCCTTCCGGACGCCGCCGCGCGCGAGGCCGTGACCCTGACGGCCGACATGGACGTGCGCCTGATCGACGCCTCGACCGCGCACCGGATCGATCCGGACTGGGTCTTCGGCTTTCCCGAACTGGCCCCCGAGATGCGCGAGCGCATCGCCGCCGCGCGGCTGGTCAGCAATCCGGGCTGCTATTCGACCGGCGCGATCGCCATCGTGGCCCCGCTGGTCGCTGCCGGCCTGATCGACGAGACCGAGGCGCTGTCGATCAACGCCGTCAGCGGCTATACCGGCGGCGGCAAGGCAATGGTCGCGGATTTCGAGGCGGGCACCGCGCCCGTGCATTTCATCTATGGCCTGGACCAGCGCCACAAGCACATCCCCGAGATCATGACCCATGGCGGCCTGCTGCTGCAGCCGGTCTTCGCGCCTTCGGTCGGGAACTTTGCCCAGGGCATGGCGGTCCAGCTGCCGCTGCAGCTGGATGACGACCGCAGCGTCGCGGCCCTGCACCAGGCGCTGGCCGATCATTACGCGAACGAGGCCTTCGTGCAGGTCGTGCCCGCCGACCAGATCGGCGCCCGCATCGACCCGACCGCGCTGAACGGCAGCAACGTGCTGCGCATCAGCGTGCATGGCGACGATGAGACCGGATGCGCCACGATTGTCGCGGTGCTGGACAACCTGGGCAAGGGCGCATCGGGCGCTGCGGTCCAGAACATGAACATCATGCTGGGCCTGCCCGAGGGCACCAGCCTCTGACGCGCCACGCAATCCTTGCGAAAACGTTAACGACGTTGCGCGATAGGTTTTGACGCCTGTCGTGCGACGTCGTTAATGAATGCCATTCTGTCCCCGCACATGAACGGGGCAGAGCCGATTTTCATGGTTGTTTTGCAAGGGGTTAACGATGGCGCGCGTGCAGGCGTATTCCGGTTTCGACATCACGAACTTTGATCTCAGCGTGTTGTATTACGATGCGTTCAATGTCGAATTCTTTGACAATCTTTATTTCAATTATGACGGACAGCAGTTCGAGGACGTCCTGCTGGTAGATTATTACAGCGGCGGCTACGATTTTGCGACAGTCTTCGGCGGCAGCGGCTTTCGTGTGACTGGTGGGGACATCACGGGTGGAACCGTCACTCTGATCGGCGGGGCCGCCAATATTGGCGGACATTACTACGATCAATGGCAGATCGACCAGCTGAGGGTGCCGCTGGCAGATATCTACAACGCGTCCATGACATTCTCGCGTGTCGATGATCAGCGGATCATCGAACGGATGCTGTCTGGCAACGACGTCTTCACCCTAAGCTTCGAAGACGACCGCGCCTTCGGGATGGCGGGCGACGATACGCTGTACGGCAATGGCGGCAACGACATCCTTGGCGGCGGGATCGGCCATGACGCGCTGTATGGCGGCGCCGGCCTGGACCGGGTGCTGATGGATGCGGGCAATGACGTGATCGACGGCGGTTCGGGCGTCGATACGGTCGTCCTGCAGGGCGCCACGGGTGGCCACATCGACCTGGCGGTGACCGGGCGGCAGGACACCCGCCATGGCCTGGACATCATCCGCGGGGTCGAGAATGCCGAAGGCGGCGCCGGCCATGACGTGCTGCTGGGCAACGGGCAGGGAAACCTGATGCGTGGCAACGCGGGCAATGATCGGCTGGAAGGGCGCGCGGGCAACGACACGCTGGAGGGCGGGTTCGGCAATGACCGTCTGCATGGCGGGCAGGGGGCGGATCGGCTGGCGGGCGGAGCGGGCAACGACACCCTGATCGGCGGACAGGGGGCGGATCTGCTGACCGGGGGCGTCGGGGCGGATACGTTCGTCTTCGGGTCGATGGCCGACAGCCAGAGCGCCCAGACCGACCTGATCCTTGATTTCCGGCGCGGCAGCGATCGAATCGACCTGTCCGGCATCGATGCGGACTGGCGGACCCCCGGAAACCAGGCGTTCCACATGACCGACAGCTTCGAGCCCGGGCAGGGTGCACAATTGATGGTGCAGTATGTCCCGCAGACCAGCGTGACGCGTGTGATGATGGACGCGAACGGAGATGGCCGCGTGGACGGGATGATCCGCCTGTCAGGCCAGCTGTCGCTGACCGAGGCAGATTTCATTCTGTAGACGGATGATCCGGATCTGGTGGAGCCGAGGGGAATCGAACCCCTGACCTCGTCATTGCGAACGACGCGCTCTACCAACTGAGCTACGACCCCAACGCTGTTTTGATCGCGTGGGCGGCGCGGTTTGTCAAGTGGGCCGCGCCGCCCTGTTCATCACTTGGGCAGGGTGAAGGCGATCAGCTGATCGGCCACCTGCGGCTTGATGATGGAATTGCCACCGACGGCAAAGACCACGTATTGCTGGCCATCATGATCATAGACCGCGGGGATCGACACGGCCGGGGCGTCGACCTGAGCCTTCCACAACACGTCGCCGGTGGCGGCGTCCAGCGCGCGCACCCGGGCGTCCATCGACGCGCCGATGAAGATCAGCCCGGACGCCGTCACGACCGGCCCGCCGATGGTGGGCGAACCCCAGCTTTCCGGCATGTAGAAGCCCCATTGCTGCGTCTGTCCAAAGGGACGCTCCCACAGCGTTTCACCCGATTTCAGGTCGATGGCGGACATCAGACCATAGGGTGGCTTCCAGCAGGGCATGCCGATCGGGTTCAGGAAGTTGGTCAGGCTGAACCCGTAGGGCGTGCCGGTCATCGGGAACAGGCCGCCCTCGGCCTCGCTGCCGCCGCTGGTCATGGTGTCGTAATCCTCGCGCTCGATCAGCTGATAGATCTGCGCCACGCGAGAGCTGTTGATATAGAGGATGCCGCTTTCCGGATCGACCGCGCCGCCGCCCCATTGAAAGCCGCCCGCTGTGGCCGGATAGGCCAGCGTCCCTTCCAGGCTGGGCGGAGTGTAACGGCCCTCATAGCGCAGCTCGTCGAACTTGTGCGAGCAATAGCCGAAGGACGCGATGTCGGCCAAGCCGAACACGCCGCCCCAGTCATCGCCGATGGGCGATTTCGGCAGGGTCGGAATGGGCTGCGTCGGGGACGAGACCTCTCCCTCGACATCCGTCGCGGGGACGGGGGTGTCTTCGATCGGAAAGATCGGCTCTCCGGTCAGGCGATTCAGAACGAAGGCATAGCCCATCTTGGTCGGCTGGACCAAGGCGGGGGTGCTGCCCCCCTCACCGGGGATATCCACAAGGGTTGGTGCCGCAACGGTGTCGTAATCCCAGATGTCGTGGTTTACCAACTGGCGCGACCACACGACCTCTCCGGTGTCGCCATTCACCGCGGTGACCGAGGTCGCCAGGGGGATCGGGTCGGTGCGCGTCCCGCCATAGAAATCCGCACTGGGGCTGGAGACGGGCAGGAAGGCCAGACCGTTCTCCTCGTCGACCGACATGGCGGTCCAGACGTTCGAGGTGCCGGTCACGCCGTCGTAATCCTCGGGGATCGAATGGAAGGTCCAGTCCAGTTCGCCGGTGCGCGCGTCGACGGCAAAGACCGACCCCAGGGGGTTCGCTGCGTCGTGCCAGTCCTTGCCCGCCCAACCCAGCAGCAGCTTGTCGCGAAAGACGGTGGGCGGCTGCAGCTGCGACAGCGGAAAGTTCGCGTCGGGCTTGTTCCACTGGTTCACGTCCAGGATCCCGCCCTCGCCGAAATCGGCGCACAGTTCCCCGGTATCGGCATCCACCGCATGCAGTTCGGCGTCCATCGTGCCGATATAGACCCGCCGGGCGCAGGGTCCGTCGCCCTCTCCCTCCCAATAGGTCACGCCGCGGTTCTTCAGTTCGGGCTGGGACAGGGGCTCCAGCGTGGTGTCGTCGGGCTCATACGTCCAGGCGATCTCTCCGGTGTCGGGATGAACGGCCAGGATGCGATAGAAGGGCGTGCCGACATACAGCAGGTCGTTGGCCAGAATCGGCGTCGCAGACCAGACCGTGCCCGGAATATCGCCCGACCCGTCGGAGACATCCCCCGTGTGGATCTCCCACGCCATTTCAAGATCGCCGACGTTCTCGGGGGTAATCTGGGTGGAGGCGCTGTATTTCTGCGCCATGCCGTTTCCGTGGAAACCGGTCCATTCGGTCTGTTGTGCATGGGCGGCGGGGGCCAGCAGGATCAGGGCGGGAAGGATGCGGATCATGGCGGTTACCTCGCGACCAGAATGAAGATCAGCCACAGGGCCAGTGTCAGCGCGATGGCCAGCATCAGCCAGCCCTGCATCAGGAACCACGCGCAGATCAGCGTCAGCAGCCCCCCGATCAGGATCATCACCGCGACGAAGGTGCGGAACCGGCCCGGCGACAGACGCCCGACCAGCAGCGCGGCAATGCTCAGCGCGACCATGCCAAGGATGGCCAGCCCGGCGCCGGCGGTTCCGGTGATGCCCGATCCGCGCTGGAAGAAGGCCAGGACGGCCAGGACCAGGCCGATCACGGCAGGGACCGCCATCAGATTGGCGACCAGCTCCTCTCGGGCGCGGTGGGCGGGGGGCAGGGTGTCGGGCATCGGGACCTCTGGCATGGGGTCTGACCGGCGCGATCACGGGGCCGTGTCAGATCGTGACATGCAAGGGCAATGCCCGGGGCGGGGCAGGGTTCCCCCCAAGGCCCGGATTTCGGGCCCTGGGGGCTGGCATCGCCTATTCGGCAGCCTCGGCATAGGCTTCCAGCGGCGGGCAAGTGCAGATCAGGTTGCGGTCGCCATGGGCATTGTCCACGCGACCGACCGGCGGCCAGTACTTGTCCACGCGGAACGCACCTGCCGGGAAACAGCCCTGTTCGCGCGAATAGGGGCGGTCCCAATCGCGGACCAAATCCTCGACCGTATGCGGCGCGTGGCGCAACGGGCTTTGATCCGCGGCAATGCGACCCTCGGCCACGTCGGTGATCTCGTCGCGGATTGCCAGCAGCGCGGTGATGAAACGGTCGATCTCGGCCTTGGTTTCGCTCTCAGTGGGCTCAACCATCAGCGTGCCGCTGACCGGCCAGCTCATCGTGGGGGCGTGGAAGCCGTTGTCGATCAGGCGCTTGGCGATGTCGTCCACCGTCACGCCATGTTCGGCAAAGGGCCGCGTGTCGATGATGCACTCATGCGCCACCCGGCCGCGATTGCCCATGAACAGGATCGGATAGGCCCCGGCCAGCCGCGCCGCGATATAGTTCGCGTTCAGGATCGCCACGCGGGTGGCCTGGGTCAGGCCTTCGCCGCCCATCATCAGGCAATAGGCCCAGCTGATCAGCAGGATCGACGCCGACCCATAGGGCGCCGCCGACACGGCGCCTTCGCCACCCTGCGGATCGCCGGGCAGGAAGGGCGCCAGATGCGCCTTGACCCCGATCGGCCCCATGCCGGGACCGCCGCCGCCATGCGGGATGGCAAAGGTCTTGTGCAGGTTCAGGTGGCTGACATCGCCGCCGATTTCCCCCGGCTTCACCAGGCCGACCAGCGCGTTCATGTTCGCGCCGTCGATATAGACCTGCCCGCCATGGTCATGCGTGATGTCGCAGACCTGCCGCACCGTGTCCTCGAAGACGCCATGCGTGCTGGGATAGGTGATCATCACCGCCGCCAGACGGTCGCCCGCCTTGGCCGCCTTGTCGGCGAAATCCTCCAGGTCGATGTCGCCGTTCGGGGCGGATTTCACCACCACGACCTGCATCCCGCACATCTGCGCCGATGCCGGGTTCGTACCATGCGCCGAGACCGGGATCAGGCAGATGTCACGCTCCTCGCCCCGCGCCTTGTGATAGGCCTGGATGGTCAGCAGACCGGCATACTCCCCCTGCGCGCCGCTGTTCGGCTGCATGGAGAAGGCGTCGTATCCGGTGATCACGCACAGCTTCTGGGTCAGGTCCGCGATGGCCTCGTGATACCCCGCCGCCTGATCCGCCGGCGCAAAGGGATGCAGCGCGCCGAACTCGGGCCAGGTGATCGGCATCATCTCGGCCGCGGCGTTCAGCTTCATGGTGCAGCTGCCAAGCGGGATCATCGCCCGGTCCAGCGCCAGGTCCCGGTCCGACAGACGGCGCATGTAGCGCATCATCTCGGACTCGGCGCGGTTCATGTGGAAGACCGGATGGGTCAGGTACTCGCTCTCGCGCAGCAGCGCTTCGGGGATCGCGGGTGCGGTCGCCGCCGGTGCCGCATCGGTGATCCCGAACGCGTCCAGCAGGCGAACGATCACGCCCGCATCGGTCGTCTCGTCCACGCTGATGCCCACGCGGTCGCGGCCCACCTTGCGCAGGTTGATGCCGCGATGACGCGCGGCGGCCATGATGCCCTGCTGTCCCACGCCCACCTTGACGGTGATGGTGTCGAAGAACGCCTCCGGCGCGACCTCGGCCCCCGCCGCATGCAGGGCATCGGCCACCGTCACCGCGTGCAGATGCACCCGCTGCGCGATGGCACGCAGGCCCACCGGCCCGTGGAACACCGCATAGAATCCCGCCATCACCGCCAGCAGCGCCTGCGCGGTGCAGACATTGCTGGTGGCCTTCTCACGGCGGATATGCTGCTCGCGCGTCTGCAAGGACAGGCGCAGCGCCTGATTGCCCGAACTGTCGATGCTAACTCCGACGATGCGCCCCGGCATCGCCCGCTTCAGCGCGTCGCGGCAGGACATGAAGGCCGCATGCGGCCCGCCATAGCCCATCGGTACGCCAAAGCGCTGCGACGATCCGACGGCGATGTCGGCACCCATCGCGCCCGGCTCCTTCAGCACGCACAGCGCCAGAAGGTCGGTCGCGACAATCGCCAGCGCGCCCGCGGCATGCAGCGCCTCGATCTCGGCGGTCAGGTCGCGGACATGCCCATAGGTGCCGGGATACTGGAACACCGCGGCAAAGACCTGATCCGCCACCAGATCATCGACCGAACCCTTGATGATGCGAATGCCCAAAGGCGCCGCCCGCGTCTCGATCACCGCGATGGTCTGCGGGTGCAGGTCATGGGCGACAAAGAACGCGTCTGCCTTGGACTTCGACTGCCGCCGCGCCATGGCCATCGCCTCGGCCGCCGCGGTCGCCTCGTCCAGCAGCGATGCGTTCGCCACCGGCAGCCCGGTCAGATCCGCGACCATGGTCTGGAAGTTCAGCAGGGCCTCCAGCCGCCCCTGCGCGATCTCGGGCTGATAGGGGGTATAGGCCGTGTACCAGGCCGGGTTCTCCAGGATGTTGCGCTGGATCGCGGGGGGTGTGACGGTGCCGTAATAACCCTGACCGATCAGGCTGGTCATCACCCGGTTCTTGTCCGCCACCTCACGCATGCGTGCCAGCAGCCCGGCCTCGGACAGCGCCGGCCAGTCCAGCGCATCCGACTGGCGGATCGCCGCGGGCACGGTCTGTTCGATCAGCTGGTCCAGGCTGTCGGCCCCGACCGCCTTCAGCATCTCGGCCATCTCGACCGGGGACGGGCCGATATGCCGGCGGTTCGCGAAATCGTCGGGGTTGTAGTCGGTGGACGTCCAGCGGCTCATCCTGGCCTCCTTGCCGGGCACGCGCGGCGGCGGCCCTTCTTCTTTGTTCAAATACCCTGGGGGTCCGGGGGTGAAACCCCCGGCCGGCGGTCGATCTTCAGTCGACCAGCGCCTTGTAGGCGGCCTCGTCCATGAACCCGTCCAACGCACCGGCATCCGTGGGCTTGATCCGGAAGAACCAGGCGGCCATCGGATCGCCGTTCACGTCGCCGGGGCTGTCCGACAGCGCCTCGTTCACCGCGGTGATCGTGCCCGCTACCGGGGCCGTGATGTCGGACGCGGCCTTGACGCTCTCGATCACCACGATCTCGTCGCCGGCGGACACCTCGCGCCCCTCCTCGGGCAGCTCGATGAACACCACGTCGCCCAGCTGTTCGCTGGCATGCTTGGTGATGCCCACGACGATCTCGTCGCCCTCGGCGCGCAGCCATTCGTGGTCTTCGGTGTATTTCAGCATGATCAGGTCCTTCAGCGTTTATAGGATGGGGTGACGAAGGGCAGGGCGCAGACCGTCAGGGGCATGCGCTTGCCGCGCAGCTCCGCCTGGATCGTGGCGCCCTCGGGGATGTCGGCGGGAATGCGGGCCATGGCGATCGGGCCGCCCACAGACGGTCCGAAGCCGCCCGAACCGACCGTCCCGATGGGCGTCCCGTCATCGGCGAACAGCGCGACTCCCTCACGGATCGGTGCGCGGCCCTCGGGGCGCAGCCCGCGGCGGGTGACGGCGGGCGATCCCAGTTCGGCCAGCACCGCGTCGGCGCCGGGAAACCCGCCCGCCCGTGCGCCACCCGCGCGACGCACCTTGGGGATCGACCAGCCAAGCGCCGCCTGCGCGGGCGTCACGCCCCCGTCCATGTCATGACCGTAAAGCGGCATCCCCGCCTCCAGCCGCAGGCTGTCGCGCGCCCCCAGACCGATGGGCGCCACCTCGGGCTCTGCCAGCAGCGCCCGCGCGAAGTCCTCCAGCCGGGACTCGGGAACCGAGATCTCGAACCCGTCCTCTCCGGTATAGCCCGACCGCGACACCCAAAGCGTCGCCCCATCCCAGTCCAGCGCGGTGCTGTCCATGAATCGCATCGACGCGACCCCCGGCACCAGCCGGGCCAGCGCCGCCTCCGCCTGCGGCCCCTGCAGCGCCACCAGCCCGCGATCCGTCACCGGCGTCACCGTCACGCCCGCCAGACCGCTCAGATGCCCTATGTCCTGTTCCGCACAGGCCGCATTCACGACCAGCAGGTAATGATCGCCCCGGTTGGCGAACATCAGGTCGTCCAGGACCCCGCCCGCATCGTTGGTGAACAGGCCGTAACGCTGCCGCCCGGGCGCCAGGCCCACGACATCTGCGGGGATCAGCGTCTCCAGCGCCGCGGCGGCGGTGGCCATGTCGCCATCATCAGGGGTGACCAGCACCTGTCCCATGTGGCTGACGTCGAACAGCCCGGCCTGCGCACGGGTGTGCAGATGTTCGGCCATCACCCCCATCGGGTACTGCACGGGCATGTCCCAGCCCGCAAAGGGCACCATGCGGGCACCCTGTTCGACATGAAGGTCGTAAAGACCGGTCCGGCGGCTCGTCTCGGCCATCTGGCCTCCTGCGTGTCTGCCGGGCAGCCGGCATCGGTTGGACGGGGAATGCCCCCGTGCGTCGATGCCCCCTCTGTCCGTGCCGGTGCCCCTGTCGGGACTTGGGCGCCTGAGATCGTTATCCCTTCGGCGGGCCTCTCGGCCACTCTCCAGAGTTCTTGGGGAAGACGGTCCTTTTGCCTGAGAGCTTGCCGGGGCGGCTTCTCCTTCGGCCCCGGCGCAGCGCCGGTGTCTCCCGAATTCCTGCCCTCGGTGCTAGCCGCCCCCTTGCGGCAAGGCAAGACCTTTGTCGCAGCCGTGCGTCA
Source organism: Paracoccus haeundaensis (assembly GCF_006239215.1). Lineage (NCBI taxonomy): Bacteria > Pseudomonadati > Pseudomonadota > Alphaproteobacteria > Rhodobacterales > Paracoccaceae > Paracoccus > Paracoccus haeundaensis. Next base: position 19,625 of record NZ_VDDC01000029.1, on the reverse strand, counting down.
AAGCGGCGCTTTCCGCCCAAGGGCCGGGCAGACGTTGACAGGCCCCGCCCCCATGCGCATCGTCGCGGCTTGCCCCCGGACAGGTCGCCCATGCCGCCCAAGTTCTTCCAGATCGGCTTCAACAAATGCGGCACGACCTTCATCGCGCGCCTGTTCGACCTGAACCGCATCCCGGCTGCACACTGGCTGGAAGGCGCGCTGGCCGATGACATCGCTTATGCCAGGCTGACCGGTGCCCGGCCGCTGGCGCGATGGGCGGACAGCGTCACGGCCTTCACCGACATGGAATCGGTGCGCTTCCTGAACATGCCGGTGATCGAGGGGTTCCGCGAATTCGCCCTGCTGGACCGTCACTATCCCGGTTCGGTCTTCCTGCTGAACACCCGCCGGGTCGAGGACTGGATCGCCAGCCGCTATCTGCACCGGGGCGGCGCCTATGCCCGCAGCATCGCGGCCAATCTGGGCGTTTCCCTGGGCGATCTGGGCGACATCTGGGCGCGGGACTGGGCCGACCACCTGTCCGCCGTGCGGGCGCATTTCGCGGGCCGTCCCACCTTCATCGACATCGACATCGACCAGGCCGCCCCCGAGGATTACCGCCGCGCCCTGTCGCCCTGGTACGACCTGCCGCACCTGCCCGCCCTGCCGGGCACGGGGGTGCGCCAGGCCCGGCGCGCGAACCTGCCGCGGGTGCTGGCGATGATGCAGACGGGGGTTCCCGGCATCGACATCGACCCCGACCGTCGCGCCCGGCTGGCGGCGCGCCTGGCCCGGCTGGCCGCGCCCGCCCGCCTGCGGCAGAAAGGTACGGTCGACCGCCCGCCCCATGCGCAGGCGCTGTGCTTGGACATGGATCAGGGCCGCCTGCGCACGGCCGACGGGGCCGACCTGCCGCTGCATCGCGGGCCGGACGGGCGGTTCTATCTGGCCGCACAGCGCCCCGGCCTGCTGCGGGCGGCGGCAGTGGCCAATGACATCGCCGCGTTGACAGATCGGGGGCGGTACTGGCTGGACATGCGCCCCGCGACCTTCGCGGGCAGCGGACCGGACGATCCCGCCGACGGACCGCTGATCGCCAGCCTGCGCCGCACGGGGGCGCGCAACGTGTTCCTGTGGCCCGCGCCTTGGCTGCACCGCATCGGCAATGACGGCTTTCCAGGCGCACCCGCGGGCGATGACCCCGCATGGCAGGACCGCGCCGACGTGGCGGGGTGGCGCGGAACGTTGTCCGGCCATCACGACCGCCTGACGGCCGAGGGCGCGATCACCGCCCTGCTGACCAACGCGCCGGGCTCCGACGCCTTCGCACAGGCGGTCGATGCCTTGCCGCGGATGTCGCGCTGGCGGTTCCTGACCGACCATGCAGGACGCGACGGCGTCGACCTGGCGCTGATCCCCGATGCGCGGGTCGCGCGGGCGCTGGACCGCGGCGGCTTGCGCCCGCCTGCGCCGCAGGCGTCGCCCCGGCCGCCGCGCCACGCCCTGTGCCTGTCCGGCTCCGAGGGGGATGCCGACCTCCTGCCCCTGGTCAACAGCCACGCGGTGGTGATCCGCCAGGATGACGGCTGGGAAAGCTTTGCGGGGCGGCTGTTCCGGCCTTGGGTCCACGTCATTCCGATGGCGCAGGACGGGTCCGACCTGCCTGACCGGCTGGCCTGGGCCCGCGCAAACCCGGACGCCTGCCGGCAGATGTCGCGCAAGGCGCGCAGGCTGTGCCATGCCCTGGCCGATCCAGCCGGGCGCAGGCTGCATCTGGCACAGGTGCTTGCCGATTACCGCCGCGCCACGGGCCAGGACTAGCGGCGCGGAAAGACGAAGACCCGGTCGCGGCGCAGCATCAGCCACATCGGCGTCCCGGCAGGCGGCAGGAACACCCCCGGCACCGTCGCGTTCAGTGCGATGCCGCCCGCATCGGTCGCGAACTCGACCAGCGATTCGCGACCCAGATAGCGGGCCCGCGTGACCCGCGCCAGCGCGGCGCTGCCGTTTTCGGCGGTGGGGGCGGGGCCCTGTCCGGCGCGGTCGAAATCCATCTTCAGGTGCTGGGGCCGGATGACGATGTCGACCTCTGCCCCCTCGGGCAGGCCGGGCGTCAGGAACTGGCCGAAGGGCGTGTCGGTCAGCGCGCCCTGCACCCGTCCCGTCAGCACGTTGATGTCGCTGAAGAACCCCGCCGCCAGCCGGTCCACCGGTGCGTTGTAGAGGTTGTAGGGCGCACCCTGCTGCACGATCCGGCCCCCCCGCATCAGCAGGATCTGGTCGGCCATCCGCATCGCCTCGTGCGGCTCGTGGGTGACCAGCAGGACGGCGGTGCCCTCATCCTTCAGCAGGGCCAGCGTCTCGTCGCGGATGCCGTCGCGCAGGCGCTCGTCCAGGCCGCTGAACGGCTCGTCCATCAACAGGACGCGCGGCCGCGGGGCCAGGGCGCGCGCCAGGGCCACGCGCTGCTGCTCTCCGCCGGACAGCTCATGCGGATAGCTGTCGATATGGGCGGTCATGCGCACGCGGTCCAGCAGCTCGGCCACGCGGTCGCGGTTGGACTTCCAGCCGCCGGCCAGGCCGAATGCCACGTTCTCGCGCACGGGCAGATGCGGGAACAGCGCGAAGTCCTGGAACATCAGCCCGATCGCGCGGCGTTCGGGCGGGATGCGGAACTGGGTGTCGCAGACCAGCTGGCCGTCGACGAAGATCCGCCCCCGGTCCTGCATGTCGACGCCTGCCACGATGCGCAGCGTGGTCGATTTGCCGCAGCCCGACGGGCCCAGCAGGCAGGCCACCTGGCCCGCCTCGACCTGGAAGCTGACATCGTCCACCACCGCCTGCCCGTCGAATCGGCGGGTCAGTCCCTGAACTTCCAGGCGGGGGGGCACGGTCACGGGCGATCCTTGGCGTTTTGGTCGGGGTTGCGTATCAGGCGCGCCCCCGCCTCGCAACAGGGCCTCAGACCGTGACGTTCAACGCGCCGCCGTCCAGCAGCACGTTCTGCCCGACGATGAACCGCGCCTGCTGGCTGCACAGGAACGCGCAGGTCGCGCCGAAATCGGCAGCCGTGCCATAGGTGCCGGTGGGGATGGTCGCCTGCCGCTGTGCGCGGGCCTGATCGACGGTGATGCCCTGCGCGGACGCCACGCCGCCATCCAGGCTGTCGGCGCGGTCGGTCGCGTGGATGCCGGGCAGCAGGTTGTTCACGCAGACGCCCTTGCCGGCGACCTGGCGCGACATGCCGGCCACGAACCCGGTCAGCCCGGTGCGCGCCGTGTTGGACAGCCCCAGCACCGAGATCGGCGACCGCACCGATGCCGAGGTGATGTTCACGACCCGGCCCCAGCCGCGGTCCATCATGCCCGGCACCAGCGCCTGCATCAGGGCGATGGCCGACAGCATGTTGGCGTCGATGGCACGGATGAAATCGTCGCGCGTCCAGTCCTGCCAGTCGCCCGGCGGAGGGCCACCCGCATTGGTGACCAGGATGTCGGCGTGCCCGACGGCGGCCAGCACGCGGGCGCGGCCCTCCTCGGTCGTGATGTCGGCGGCGACCGGGGTGACCTCGACGCCATGCCGTTCAGCGATCTCGCGGGCGGTCCGGGTGATCTCGGCCTCGGTGCGGGCGTTGATGACCAGGTTCACGCCGGCCTCGGCCAGTGCCTCGGCGCAGCCGCGCCCCAACCCCTTGGACGCCGCACAGACCAGCGCCCGTTTGCCCTTGATCCCCAGATCCATCGTGTTCTCCCTCTGCGTTCGACGCGCAGGAAACGCGGGCGGGGCGGCATTGTCAAACGCGATGACGGCGGCGATGCGCGGCGGGGCGCAGCCCCGCGGCAAGGAAGGGGCCTCGACGGCCCCGCCCTTGCCCCATGCTCACTCCGCGATGGCCTTGCGGATCGCGCGCATGTTCGTGCCATAGACGTCGGGCCGGTCCACCGACCCGCCCTTGAAGACCGCCGATCCCGCGACCAGCACGTCGGCCCCGGCCTGTGCCACCAGCGGCGCCGTCGCCGGGTCCACCCCGCCATCCACCTGGATATGGATCGGCCGATCGCCGATCATCCCGCGCAGGCGGGCGATCTTGTCGACCTGGCTGTGGATGAACTTCTGCCCGCCGAAACCGGGGTTCACCGTCATCACCAGCACCATGTCGCACAGGTCCAGCAGGTATTCGACCGCCTCGACCGGGGTGCCGGGGTTCAGCGCGATCCCGGCCTTTTTGCCCGTCGCACGGATCGCCTGCAGGGTGCGGTGCGGATGCGGCCCGGCCTCGACATGGGCGGTGATCATGTCGGCGCCCGCCTCGGCATAGGCCTCGATATAGGCGTCGACCGGCGCGATCATCAGATGCACGTCCATGACCGTCTTGACATGCGGGCGGAACGCCTTGACCGCCGGGGGGCCGAAGGTCAGGTTCGGCACGAAATGCCCGTCCATCACGTCGACATGCACCCAGTCGGCGCCCTGCGCCTCGATGGCGCGGATCTCGGCCCCGAAATTGGCGAAATCGGCGGACAGGATCGATGGGGCGATCTTGATCGTGCGGTCGAAATCCATGGCGCTCTCCAGTCTGTTCGGGCGGGGTTCACTCCGCTGCGGCCTGCCTGCTGGCGCGGTCCACGTCAAGACCGCCGTCGAAGACCCGGCTGGCGCGGATGTCCGGCGCGCTCAGCGTGGATAGGGCGGCGGCGTCCAGCGGCCCCTGCGCCTCGGTGAACAGACGGTTCGCCTGCCGCAGCCGGGCGCGGTCCAGCGCGTTCCGGATCGACCGGGCGTTCGCGAAATGCGGCTGCGTGCGCCGCGCGGCGATGTACTGGCCCATCGCGGTGCGGGCCGCGTCGTCCAGGCGATAGTTCTGCCGCGCCAGCATGCCTTCGCAGATGTGCAGCAGCTCGTCGTCGCTGTAGTCCGGAAACTCGATGTGATGGGCGATCCGCGACCGGAACCCGGGGTTCGAGGCAAAGAACCGGTCCATCCGGTCGCCATAGCCCGCCAGGATCACCACCAGGTCGTCGCGGTTGTTCTCCATCACCTGCAGCAGGATCTCGATCGCCTCCTGCCCATAGTCGCGCTCGTTCTCGGCCCGGTAGAGGTAATACGCCTCGTCGATGAACAGCACGCCCCCCATCGCCTTCTTCAGGACCTCCTTGGTCTTGGGCGCGGTATGGCCGATATACTGGCCCATCAGGTCATCGCGCGTGACGGTCACAAGGTGCCCCTTGCGGACATAGCCCAGCCTGTGCAGCAGCGTGGCCATCTTCAGCGCAACGGTCGTCTTGCCGGTGCCGGGATTGCCGGTGAAGCTCATGTGCAGGGTCGGCGTCTCGGTCGCCAGGCCCAGCCGCCGCCGCGCCCGGTCGACCAGCAGCAGCGCCGCCGTCTCGCGGATGCGCGCCTTGACGGGGGCCAGGCCCACCAGCTCCCGGTCCAGTTCGGCCAGGACCTCGGCCACGCCGCTGTCGGCAAAATCTTGGGCAAGGTCGACATGGGTCGGGACGTCTTCGGTCATCATGCACCTCTTTCATGGAATGCGTCCGGGCGATGGGAGGACACCGCCCGGACCTGGCCCTGCGGAGGAGCAACCTCTCAGGGATAGCGGGCGCCCTCGGGCTCGCGCATGGCATAGCTCTCGATGCTGTATCGGACCGTCCGGCCCTCGCCCTCCTGGCGCACCAGCCGAAAGCCCGGTTCCACCGCCGGTCGGTTCACGATCATCGCCATGCGGATCGATTCCCATCCGGGCGAGGCATCGAAGGCGATGACGCGGATATAGACCCCGCCATGCACCTTGCGGCATTCGTTGACCTCGAACACCACCGCCGCGGCGTCGGGATTGTCGAACATCGGGTGGCCCCACATCTCCCAATAGGTGTTCCGGGGATGCGGATCGTCGGTGTATTCGACCGATACCGCCCAGCCCCTGTCGATGGCGTACTGGGCCTGCACGCGGATGTCGTCATCCGACAGGTCGGGCAGAAAGCTGAACTGGCCTTGGGTCATCTTCATGGCTCTGGCTCCTCAGTGGGACACTTCGGGGGTGGGCGCGAAATCGGGCGCATCGGTCGAGGCATAGTCGAAGCTGACGTCCTTCCAGACATCCAGGGCCTGCTTCAGCGGCGTGCAGGTGCGGGCGGCGTCGCGCAGGATGTCCTCGCCCTCGTTCCAGATGTCGCGGCCCGAATTGCGCGCGAATACCATCGCCTCCAGCGCGACGCGGTTGGCCTGCGCGCCGGCGGCGATGCCGTGGGGGTGGCCGATCGTGCCGCCGCCGAACTGCAGCACGACATCCTCGCCCAGGTAATGCAGCAGCTGGTGCATCTGGCCGGCATGGATGCCGCCCGACGCCACCGGCATCATCTTGTTCAGGCTGGCCCATTCCTGGTCGAAGAAGATCCCGTTCTCCAGCGCCATGGGATTCCGCTCCTCGCGGAAGATGTCGTAATATCCCCTGGTGGTCGCCGGATCGCCCTCCAGCTTGCCCACGACGGTGCCTGCGTGCAGGTGATCGACGCCGGCCAGGCGCATCCATTTCGCGATCACGCGAAAGCTGACGCCGTGGCTGCGCTGGCGGGTATAGGTCGAATGCCCGGCCCGGTGCAGGTGCAGGATCATGTCGTTGTCGCGCGCCCATTTGGCCATCGACTGGATCGCGGTGTACCCGATCACCAGGTCGATCATCACGATCACCGACCCAAGCGATTTCGCGAACTCGGCCCGCGCGTACATCTCCTCCATCGTGCCGGCGGTGACGTTCAGGTACGTCCCCTTGACCTCTCCGGTCGCGGCGCTGGCGCGGTTCACCGCCTCCATGCAGTACAGGAACCGGTCCCGCCAATGCATGAAGGGCTGGCTGTTGATGTTCTCGTCGTCCTTGGTGAAATCAAGACCGCCCTTCAGCGCCTCATAGACGACGCGGCCATAGTTCCGGCCCGACAGGCCCAGCTTGGGCTTGACCGTGGCACCCAGCAGCGGGCGGCCATAGCAGTTCAGGCGCTCGCGCTCGACCACGATGCCGGTGGCGGGACCCTGGAACGTCTTCACATAGGCCACGGGCAGGCGCATGTCCTCCAGCCGCAGGGCCTTCAGCGGCTTGAAGCCGAAGACGTTGCCGATGATCGACGCGGTCAGGTTGGCGATGCTGCCCCCCTCGAACAGGTCAAGGTCATAGGCGATGTAGGCAAAGAACTCTCCGCGGCCGTTGGGGACGGGGTCCACGCGATAGGCCTTGGCGCGGTACTTGTCGCAGGCGGTCAGCCGGTCGGTCCAGACCACGGTCCAGGTCGCGGTGCTGCTTTCGCCCGCCACCGCCGCCGCGGCCTCGACCGCGTCCACCCCGTCCTGCGGCGTGATGCGGAACAGCGCGATGATGTCGGTGTCCTTGGGGGTATAGTCCGGCTCCCAGTATCCCATCTGCGCGTATTTCAGCACCCCGGCAGAGTACCGCTTTTTCGCGTCCAACTTGGCTGGCATCTCGTTCATGGTCAGTCCTCCGTGAAAGGGTCAGGCGCGCTTGGCGTCATGGGTCAGGCGCAGGATCATCGGCGTCAGGATCAGCTGCATCGCCAGGTCCATCTTTGGGCCGGGCACGACGATCGAGTTGGCGCGGCTCATCCAGGATCCGTCGATCATCTGGGTCAGATAGGGAAAATCGATGCCCCTCGGGTTGCGGAACCGGATCACCACCAGGCTTTCGTCGGCGGTGGGGATCCAGCGGGCGATGAACGGGTTCGACGTGTCGACGACCGGCACCCGCTGGAAATTGATGTCGGTCTGGGTGAACTGGGGACAGATGCAGTGCACATAGGCGTGCATGCGCCGCAGGATGGTGTCGGTCACGGCCTCGGTCGAATAGCCGCGCTGGGCGCTGTCGCGGTGGATCTTCTGGATCCATTCCAGGTTGATCACCGGCACCACGCCGATCTTCAGGTCGGCCAGCGCGGCCAGGTTGACGCTGTCGTTGGCCACCGCCCCGTGCAGCCCCTCATAGAACAGCAGGTCGCTGCCGTCGGGAAAGGGGGCCCAGTCCGTGAAGGTGCCGGGCGGGGTGCCCCAGCGTTCCGCCTCGCGGTCGTCATGGACGTAATGGCGGGTCTGGCCGCGCCCCGTTTCGCCATAGACGCGAAAGATCTCCTCCAGCGCCTGCAGTTCGTTGGCGTCGAAGCTGAAATGGCTGAAGGTCGCGTCGCCCGCGGCCAGCCGCGCGGCCAGTTCGGCCTTCATCGCGGCGCGGTCATAGCGGTGGAAGGCATCGCCCTCGATGCTGACGGCGGTGATGCCCTCGCGGCGAAAGATCTGGTCGAAGGTCGACTTGACCGTGGTGGTGCCCGCGCCCGAACTGCCGGTGACCGAAATGATGGGATGCTTGTGGCTCATGGCGTCCTCAGGTGCGGAACAGGCCGCGATGGCCGAACAGGGCCGACACCTCGGCCTCGGGCAGATCGTGATAGGCGGCGACGCGGTCGACCTTGTCGACGCAGCCGAAGACCAGCGGCGTGCGGCTGTCGAACCCGGTGATCACCGCGTCCAGGATCGGCAGCGCGCCGTCCGTCGCCCGTCCCCCGGCCTGTTCGATCAGGAACGCGATGGGCGCCGCCTGGTGCAGCATCGACAGGCTGCCCCGCGCATGCCCCGACCGCGCATCCGCGGGCGCAAGGTAGATGCCCCCGCGCATCAGGATCCGATGCGCCTCGGCCACCAGCGACGGGGTCCAGCGCAGGTCGATGGTCCGTCCGCGCGGGCCCTGAACGCCGGCCAGGCAGTCGTCGACATAGGCCCGCACGGGGCGGGGCCAGTGGCGGTACTGCGACATGTCGATGGCCAGGTCGCGCACGGTGTCGGGCAGGGTGGCCCGCGCCCGTTCGATGGCGAAGGCCCACCCGTCCAGCGCCTGCACCTGCACGCCGTCGCCGCAGGTCAGCACCATCAGGCAGCGCGGTCCGTGCATCACGTATCCCGCCGCCCGCATCTGCCGCGCGGGGCGCAGAAAGCTGTCCTCGGCCGTGGCCGCCGCGTCGAAGATCGCGAACAGGGTGCCCGTGGGGGCATTGGCATCAGGCTGGTCGGGCGGCGAATGCGCGATGGCCAAGGCCAGCGCGCCCCGCGGATCGCCCCCTTCGGGCGTGGCCTGATCCGCCCGGCTGATCCAGCGCAGCCCCTTGCCTCGCAGCGCAGCCCCGGTGGCCAGGTGGCGCGCCAGATCATCCAGGCAGGCGTGCAGATCGGCCGGGATCAGGTCCGTGTCGATGGTCGCTTCGGTCATCGTCCCCTCCCCGGCACGAGTGCTGCCAGGGGACATTGACAGGCGCCCACGTTTCGGAAAATTTAATAAGGTGAAAGACGCATTCAGGAAAACTTAAGATGCGCCATGATGCCGTCACCCTGCGCCAATTGCGCGCCCTGCGCGCGGTCGCCGACAGCGGCAGCCTGACCCTGGCCGCGGCGCAGCTGGGCCTCAGCCCGCCCGCCATTCACAGTCAGCTGAAATCGCTGGAGGATCTGGCTGGGGCGCCGTTGCTGCAGCGCGCCGAGCACGGGGCGTTTCGCGCCACCGCACAGGGTCGTGCCCTGCTGATGGCAGAGGCCCAGATCGCCACCGCACTGGCCCGCGCTGGGCGCGAGGTCGCGTCCCTGGCCCAGGGGCACAGCGGCAACGTGGTCCTGGGGGTGGTGTCCACCGGCAAGTATTTCGCGCCGTTCCTGGTCGCCACGCTGCAACGCGCCCTGCCGCGGATCGAGGTGACGCTGCGGATCGGCAACCGCGACGCGATCCTGGCCGCGCTGGCCGCGGATGAGCTGGACCTGGCGATCATGGGCCGCCCGCCGCGCGAACCCGCCGTGATCGCCGCCCCCGTCGGGCCGCATCCGCACATCATCATCGCGGCACCCGACCATCCGCTGGCGGCCCAGGACCCGGTGATGCCGATGGACCTCTTGTCCCAGACCTTCCTGTCGCGCGAGGAGGGGTCCGGCACCCGCATCCTGATGACCCGCTTTCTGGACCGCATCGGCGAAGGTACGCCCTGGCGCGCGACCGAGATGGGCACGAATGAGACGATTAAGCAGGCGGTGATCGCGGGCCTGGGGATCGCGCTGATCTCTCAGCATACCTGCACGGAGGAATTGCGCACCGGCCGCCTGGTTGCGCTGCAGGCCATCGGCCTGCCCATCCAGCGCAGCTGGTACCTGCTGCACCGCGCCGACCGCGCGCCCAGTCCGGCCACCGAACGCATCCGCGCGGCCATCGCGGGTCTTGGCGGCAGCTTCCTGCCGCGTCTGGAGGGGCGCGGCTGATCTTGCCGGTTCCGGGTCGTGTTGTCGTGCGGCCGTCGCCCGGGCAAATACGAACGGCCGGCCGCTATGGCGGGCCGTTCCCCTAATCCACCGACACCGCCTCTTAACGCTGATCCGTCAGCCGGCGTCGCGCAGGGCCGTGACCTCTCCCGCCGGGGCAGAGGCGCCGCCTTCGAACACGACCCGCCCACCGCTGGCGTCGAACTGCGCCTCGACGATGCGGGCGTAGGCGCCGACCTTGCTCTCCAGGATCATCTCGCCGCCGCGCCGGCTCTCCAACGTAAAGCTGTACAGCCCGTCAGGCAGCTTGGTGTCGTCGGCGCTGCGGCCCAGCCAGTCGATCTGGCCCTCTCCGGGGCCGATCTCCTCGCGCGTCACCTCGCGGCCTTGCGCGTCGCGGGTGACCAGCTGCACGCTGTCGGCCAGGGAATGCGGCACCACGTCCAGGGTGATGGCGTCGTCGCCGAACCAGACCGGGGCGGTGGTCCGCCCCTCCTTGCCGATCCAGCCCGCGATGCCCGCACCACCCGCCTGCCCGGCCATCTGCTCCAGGAACTTGTTGCTCAGCGCCGCCTGTTCGACCCCGGCGAACGTCGCCAGCTGGATCGCAAAGTCTGTGCTTTCCATAGGGTTCAGGGGATCCTGGTTCTGCAGCTGCGCGGTCAGCATGGTCAGGAACGTCTGAAAGTCCCCTCCCGCGCCGGCGCCTGCGAACCCGCCCGCGCCTGCCGCAGAGGGGGTGGCCGCGGGAATGGTCACTGTCGGGCTGGTGATCGCGTCAACCATGAAAGGCTCCTATAATCTGATGTCCAGGCGGCGGTCGCTCAACGCGGTGGGCGACATGCGGACCCGCAAGGGGGCGGCCGAAAAGGGAATGTCGTCGTCATCGCTGGCACGGCCCTGCGCAGGCTGGCTGTCGCTGCGGTCGTCGCGGCGGAAATCCAGACTGCCCGCGGACACGCCCGCATCGGCTAGCTGCTGCGTCAGCAGGTCCGCGTTGCGGCGCACCAGGTCCAGCGTCTCGGGGCGCTCGGCCCAGATGGTGATCTGGCCGCGATCTGGGCCCGACATGACCAGGCGGATGCGGCCCAGCTCCTCGGGGGACAGGGCGATCTCGGTCCGGTCGCCACGGGTGCTGACCAGCGCGTCGGTGACCTGCTGCAGCACGGGGCGCGGATCGTGCGACGCAGCCTGCCAGCCGGACCCGGCAGCGGCAGTGGCCCGTGCGGCGGCGGGGGTGTGCGAATCGGTGCCGAACGGCAATTCGGCCAAGGTCTCCGCAAGGCCTGCGGGCAGGGCGATCTCGGACCGAGCGGCAGTGATCGGGTCGCGGGCCACCGTTGGCGCCGGACGGTCCGGTGCCGCCCGGTCGACCGGGGGCGGGGCGGCGTTGCTCGGGCTGGCATCGACGGGACGGGCGGTCGCGGCGCTCTCGGTCGCCGTGATCGGACGGCCCGGGCGCGCCGGCGCGACAGGCTGGCCGCCGCCATGGACCGGGGCCACCTGTGCGGCGTTTGCCCCAGGCAGGGTGGGGGCCGGGTTGGCGGCCTGCTGCGTGACGCCTGCAGCGACGATGGGGGTCGTGGTCGGCGCGACTGCGGTCTGCACAGCCGGCGCGTCCGCGGGATCAGTCGCAGCAGGGGTCGTCGGGTCGGTCGATTGCGGTGCCGTTGGAACCGCATCGCCGATCAGGCTCGCATCGGATGTCCGTGCGTCCACGGGCAGCAGGCTGGCCAAAGGATCACCGCCCTGAATGTTGGCTGATTCGTCAATCTCGGGCGCTGGCAGCTGCGGAAGGCCTGCCGCCAGCGCCTCGATCGCGGGATCGGTACCGGGCGGTGCGCTGAACTCTCCGCTGAAGCCCATCTGCTGCTCTAGCCATGCCGCAAGCGGGTCCTGCGGTGGTGCCGGCACCGCGGCCGTCGGGGCGGCTGGTACCATCGCGCCAGCCGACCAGACATCGAAACCCGATTCGCCCGTCACGGGAACAGGTGTCGCCGCATCGACGGAGACATCGGCGCGGGCGGGCATGGGCGATATGATCTGGATGTCAGCCATGAAAAAGCCTCTTTGGGTTTTTTCCTGATTAGTCCTTATTCCTTACCAATTATTTACGACGCCCCGATATTTTGAATCCTATCGTCATATGCAGCGGGGACAGAATGCAGATCGAACCGATTATTCCCACGGCGGCTCAAAAGCCCTCGTCCGTGGCCGTCGCGAATCAACTTGAACAGGCATTTCTGGAGGAGATGCTGAAATATTGCGGCCCCGGCCCGTCCGAAGGCGCCTTTTCCGGCGGCGCCGGAGAGGAGCAGTTCTCCAGCTTCCTGACGCGCGAACATGCGGGGCTGTTGGCGGAACGCCTGGACCTGGGGTTTGCCGCCATGCTGGAGGGCCGCGCATGAGCCGCGCCCTGACCCGCCAGGTGGCCCAGATCCGCGGCGCGCTGATGGCCGGAAATGCACAGGCCGCGCTGGCAGGATTGGACGAACTGACCCGCATCGCCGCGCGCAGGGGCATCGACACCCCCACCCGTGATCTGCTGGAGCCCGCCTTGGCCGACCTGCGCACGCTGGCACAGGCCTCGCTCAAGGGCGCGCAGCAGGCGGCCGAACAGGTGCGCGCCATCGTCCAGGCCGCGCGCAGCCTGCAGACCTATGATTCCCTGGGTCAGCGCCACGTGAATGAAACCCGCGCGAATGCACCGCAAAGGTTTTGATAAAATGCGTCGGAAGGTTTGTTTGAGAGGAGGGCCGATATTCACTAGTTGTCAATAACCGGCCGCTAAACCGGGGACATGCCAGGGAAATGGCAAGGGCAACCGCCCGACAGGTCAGAAGGCCACAAGATGCAAACTGGGTGCAAAGCACCTTATATTGGAGGACACCATGTCCAGCATTCTGACCAACAACAGCGCCATGGTCGCGCTGCAGACCCTGAAGAGCATCAACTCGCAGCTGGGTAAAACCCAGTCCGACATCGCGACCGGCAAGACCGTCGCGAACGCCAAGGACAACGCTGCCGTCTGGGCGATCTCGAAAGTCATGGAAACCGACCAATCGGCATTCAAGACGATCCAGTCGAACCTGAACGTAGCCGACGCCGTGGTGGGAACCGCCCGCGCTGGCGCCGAGCAGATCACCGATCTGCTGAAGGAGATGAAGAACCTGGCGATCGGCGGTGCCAACGACGCTGCTGACTTCGGCAAGATCCAGACGGATATGGCGAAGAAGGTCGAGCAGATCACCGCGATCATCGAGGGGACGCAGCTGAACGGCGTCAACCTGCTGAAGACGAACCCGACCGGCACCAACACCGCCTTCACGGTTCTGGGTTCGCTGGACCGCACCAACGGCACCGTGGCCACCGGTGCTGCCAACATCGAGGTCGACTCGGTCGACTTCGAGGCAGGCCTGGATGTCGCCGGTCTGACCGCGGTCACCGACCGTGCCTCGGCCGAAACCGCGATCGGCGAGATCGAGGCCCTGATCGACGTCGCTGTTCAGGGTGCCGCCGATCTGGGTTCGGCCGGCAAGCGGATCTCTGACCAGTCCAGCTTCGTGGGCAAGCTGTCGGACTCGCTGAAAACCGGCATCGGCTCGCTGGTCGACGCCGACATGGAGGAGTCGTCGGCTCGCCTTCAGGCCCTGCAGACGCAGCAGCAGCTGGGCATCCAGGCGCTGTCGATCGCCAACCAGGGGCCGTCGGCCGTCATGTCGCTGTTCCGCTGATAAGACCGGCGGGCGCCCCAAGGGCGCCCGCCACCCTCTGAATATCATTCAGCCCCTGATCACACTCCAGAATGGGAAGCACGATCTTGAACGCGGTAACGCCACTGACCGAACATGGCTACAGGACATCCGCCATCCGCTCTCCGCGCGATGCGGAGTACGACATCTTCTCGCGCGTCACGCGCATGCTGCGGCAGGCCCCGCGAAAGGCCGACAACACCGATACCATCCAGGCGGTGCACAAGAATTCCGAACTGTGGACGATCCTGGCAACCGACCTTGCCGATCCCGGTAACGGGCTGCCTGACCAGGTCAAGGCCGGCCTGATTTCGTTGGCGGGATTTGCCATCCGCCACGGTCAGGCCGTGATGGCGGGCAGCGCCCAGACCGATCCGCTGATCGACATCAACATGACCGTCATGCGCGGTCTGCGCGGAGAGGGCGCACCATGAGCGGCCTCGTCCTCAAGCTGGCACCGAACGAACGCGTGCTGATCAACGGCGCGGTGATCGAGAACGGCGACCGTCGCACCAAGATCGCGATCAAGACGCCCAATGTGAACGTCCTGCGCCTGCGCGATGCGATCCACCCCGACAGCGCCCAGACGCCGGTGTCACGCGCGATGTATGTCGCGCAGATGATCCTGTCCGGCGATGCCGAACCGTCCGAGGGCCGCCGGCAGTTGCTGATCGCCATCGAACAATTGAGCCAGGTGTTCGACGATCGCGACAGCCGCCTGCTGTTGGCCGAGGCCAGTGCCGCCGCGGTCGATGCGAACGCCTATCAGGCATTGCGCAAGCTGCGCGATCTGCTGCCTCGTGAGGCGCGGCTGTTCGCCGCCGCCCGGACGTGAGGGTATCATGACCATCTCTGTCGGCGCCACGGGTCTGCTGGGCTGGAAGATCGTCCAGCGAACCGAGGCCCGGCAGATCGAATCCGTTGCCCGCGACCCTGTGGTTCAGCGCAGCACGACCTACTTTCGTGACAACATCGCGGCCACCACCAAGGCCGAGGAGTTGGTCAAGGATTACCGCCTTTTGAGCACAACGCTTTCGGCCTTCGGGCTGGAGGCGGACCTGCCCAACAAGGCCTTCATCCAGAAGGTTCTGGAAAGCGATCCCGCGGACAAGTCGTCGCTGGTCAACCGTCTGGCCGACAAGCGCTATCTGCGCATGAACGAGGCGATGGGCTTTGGGTCGACGAAGCCCGCCAAGGATCTGGCCGACACCATCAGCACCGCCTTTGTGCAGCGTGAATTCGAACGGCGCATCGGTGAAAGCGACGACAACCTGCGTCTTAGCCTGAATGCCCGGCGCGAGGTGCAGGAGCTGGCAGGCCGCACCTCGACCGACCGGACCCTGTGGTTCGAGGTCATCGGCAACGCCCCACTGCGCAAGGTCTTTCAGGGCGCGTTCGGGTTCGGCGACAACTATGCCCGACTGCCGATCGACCGCCAGCTGGAGGAATACACTAAGGCTTCGGAGAGGCTGCTGGGCAGTTCCAGCTTCAAGGACATTTCCAAGCCCGAGAACGTGGAGAAGCTGATCCAGACCTTCATGGCGCGATCGCAGCTGACCACATCGCCGACGGCCAATCGCTACAGCGCGGCGCTGACCCTGTTGCAGAACTTCTGACCCTGCGTCACCCTGGCGGCGGGCAAAGCCTGATTTCCACGCGCCAGCGGCCCGCCGCACCTTGCGCCCAAGGCGTGGCTGGCTATAACCCCGGACGATTTGCCGCGATCGATGCACGACCAGCCCGGGGGCCAGAACCATGCCGAAACGTACCGATATCAAGTCGATCCTGATCATCGGGGCAGGGCCCATCGTCATCGGGCAGGCCTGCGAGTTCGACTATTCCGGGGCCCAGGCCTGCAAGGCGCTGCGCGAGGAAGGTTACCGGGTCATCCTGGTGAACTCGAACCCGGCGACGATCATGACCGATCCGGAAATGGCCGATGCCACCTATATCGAGCCGATCACCCCCGAGATCGTCGAAAAGATCATTGCCAAGGAACGCCCCGACGCCTTGCTGCCGACGATGGGCGGTCAGACCGGGCTGAATACCGCGCTGGCCCTGGCCGACAGCGGCGCGCTGAACCGCTATGGGGTCGAGTTGATCGGCGCGCAGCGCAGCGCCATCGAGATGGCCGAGGACCGCAAGCTGTTCCGCGAGGCGATGGACCGCATCGGCCTGGAGAATCCCAAGGCCACGATCATCGCCGCCCCCAAGCTGGCATCGGGCAAATACGACATCAATGCCGGCGTCAGCCAGGCGATGGACGCGCTGGAGGAGATCGGCCTGCCCGCGATCATCCGCCCGGCCTTCACCCTGGGCGGCACCGGCGGCGGCGTGGCCTATAACCGCGACGATTACGAACGCATCGTCCGGTCGGGCCTGGACGCCTCGCCCATGGCGCAGGTTCTGATCGACGAAAGCCTGCTGGGCTGGAAGGAATACGAGATGGAGGTCGTGCGGGATCGCAACGACAACGCCATCATCGTCTGCGCGATCGAGAACATCGACCCGATGGGCGTGCATACCGGCGACAGCATGACCGTCGCCCCGGCCCTGACCCTGACCGACCGCGAATACCAGATCATGCGCACGGCCAGCATCGCGGTCCTGCGTGAGATCGGCGTCGAGACTGGCGGTTCCAATGTGCAATGGGCAGTGAACCCCGCCGACGGCCGCATGGTCGTGATCGAGATGAACCCCCGCGTATCGCGGTCGTCCGCGCTAGCCTCCAAGGCCACCGGCTTTCCGATCGCCAAGATCGCCGCGAAGCTGGCGGTTGGATACACGCTGGACGAGCTGGACAACGACATCACCCGCGTCACGCCCGCGAGCTTCGAGCCCAGCATCGATTATGTCGTGACCAAGATCCCGCGCTTTGCGTTCGAGAAGTTTCCGGGCAGCAAGCCCGACCTGACCACCGCGATGAAGTCCGTGGGCGAGGTCATGGCGATCGGCCGCAGCTTCCACGAATCGCTGCAGAAGGCGCTGGCCTCGATGGAGAACGGCCTGACCGGCCTGGACGAGATCGCCATCGAGGGCGCGTCCGAGCAGGGCAAGCCCGCCGTCATCGCCGCCCTGTCCAAGGCCACCCCCGACCGCATCCGCGTCATCGCCGAGGCGATGCGGTTCGGCCTGTCCGATGACGAGATCCACCGCGTCACCAGCTTTGACCCGTGGTTCCTGGCCCGCATCCGCGAGATCATCGATGTCGAGCATCAGATCCGCGAGAACGGCCTGCCGACCGATGCCGACGGGATGCGCCGCATCAAGATGATGGGCTTTACCGATGCCCGTCTGGCCCACCTGACCAAGACCGACGAGACCACGGCCCGCCGCGCCCGGCGCAACCTGGACATCCGTCCGGTGTTCAAGCGCATCGACACCTGCGCGGCCGAGTTCGAGGCCCAGACCCCCTACATGTATTCCACCTACGAGGCGCCTGCGATGGGCGACGTGGAATGCGAATCCCGCCCCACCGACGCGAAAAAGGTCGTCATCCTGGGCGGCGGTCCGAACCGCATCGGCCAGGGGATCGAGTTCGACTATTGCTGCTGCCACGCCTGCTATGCGCTGACGAAGGCGGGCTACGAGACGATCATGATCAACTGCAATCCAGAAACAGTCAGCACCGATTACGACACCTCGGACCGGCTGTATTTCGAACCGCTAACCTTCGAACACGTGCTGGAGATCCTGCATACCGAACAGCAGAACGGTACCCTGCACGGCGTCATCGTCCAGTTCGGTGGCCAGACGCCGCTGAAGCTGGCCAATGCGCTGCAGGATGAGGGTATCCCGATCCTGGGCACGACCCCCGACGCCATCGACCTGGCCGAGGACCGCGAGCGGTTCCAGCGCCTGCTGCAGGATCTGGGCCTCAAGCAACCGATCAACGGCATCGCCAGCAGCGACGCCCAAGCCATCGAGATCGCCGAGCGTATCGGCTTTCCGCTGGTCATCCGCCCGTCCTATGTCCTGGGCGGCCGCGCGATGGAGATCGTGCGCGACATGGACCACCTGCGCCGCTACATCACCGAGGCCGTGACGGTCAGCGGGAAAAGTCCGGTCCTGCTGGACAGCTATCTGTCCGGCGCGATCGAGGTCGACGTCGACGCCCTGTGCGACGGCGAGACCGTCCATGTCGCGGGCATCATGGAGCATATCGAGGAGGCCGGCGTCCATTCGGGCGACAGTGCCTGTTCGCTGCCGCCCCATACGCTGGATGCGGCGACCGTCGCGGAACTCAAGGTCCAGACCACGGCCATGGCCCGTGCGCTCAAGGTCAAAGGCCTGATGAACGTACAGTTCGCCCTGAAGGACGGAGAGATCTTCGTGTTGGAGGTCAATCCGCGGGCCAGCCGCACCGTGCCCTTCGTCGCCAAGGCCACGGACAGCGCCATTGCCTCGATCGCCGCGCGGCTGATGGCGGGCGAGCCCATGTCGAACTTCCCCGCACGTGCGCCCTATCCCGAAGGCGTTGGCCCGGAAACCGACCTGCCCTTTGCCGACCCGATGACGCTGGCCGACCCGATCACACCCTGGTTCTCGGTCAAGGAGGCCGTGCTGCCCTTCGCCCGCTTCCCCGGCGTCGACACGCTTCTGGGCCCGGAAATGCGCTCGACCGGCGAAGTCATGGGCTGGGACCGCAACTTCGCGCGCGCCTTCCTCAAGGCGCAGATGGGCGCGGGCACCGACCTGCCGACCACCGGCCGCGTCTTCCTATCCGTCAAGGATGCCGACAAGACGCCCGCCCTGGCGCAAGCCGCCCGCGACCTGGTGACGATGGGCTTCGATCTGGTCGCAACCTCGGGCACCGCCGATTTCCTGGATGCGCAGGGCGTGGCGTCCACCCGCGTGAACAAGGTCTATGAAGGCCGCCCGAACATCGTCGATCGCCTCAAGAACGACGAGATCGCGATGGTCCTGAACACGACCGAGGGCGTCCAGGCCATCGCCGACAGCCGCGACATCCGCGCCGTTGCCCTCTACGACAAGATCCCCTATTTCACCACGGCCGCAGGCAGCATCGCCGCCGTGGCAGCGATCAAGTCCCGGGAGGAAGGGGAAGTCGGCGTGAGGTCGCTGCAGGCTTGAAGTTAACTGCCGGGCAGGGGCATCCCTACCCGGCGAACGGCACGTTTAATCAAGAAGACCAATAGCTTTTCCATATACCTCCAGCTTCTTGAGTGTGTAGTTGGCAATGTCCGCGCGACCTGTCCTTGTTCGCCACATCATCTCAATGCGTATTGGCCCACCCTCGGTTTGAGCCAAAATGTCAGACCGGACGGCATATTTGCCGGGTAACGCTACTTCGACATCAAAGCTTGATATTAAGCCCGATTCAACCAAAGCTCGGCAGATCGTCCGATTGACGGCTGCATCGTCTGCTGATGCGATGCGCGCGACCTTCTCGAAGGAGGCGCGACTTTGAGAACCCAATTTTTTTCCCGTGGTGAGTGTTTTTTGTGTGCCTTGAGAAAAAATCGAGCCAAATTCAGACTGTTGTATCCTCAGAACAGCCTCGTAGGGTAATCCTCCCCGTTTTAACGGGGTTTGGTCGTAGAACTCACGCAGCCATTTTCAGTTTCTGTGCGGGTG
>NZ_VDDC01000028.1:0-56204 GCF_006239215.1 Paracoccus haeundaensis | reverse complement strand
CGCGGCGGCGGCGGGGGCGCGGCTGGCGCGGCGCAGACCCGCGCTGCGGCTGGCGCTGGCGGCCATCGGCGGACCGCGCAGCGAGGCGCTGTCGGTGATCCTGTCCCTGGGCCTGGGCCTCACGGTGCTGGCGGCGGTGGGGCAGGTGTCGTCGAACCTTCGCCAGGCCATCGCGACCGAACTGCCCGAACGCGCGCCCAGCTATTTCTTCCTGGACATCCAGCCCGATCAACTGGACCCGTTCCTGACCCGGCTGCGGGACGATCCGCTGGTCGGCGACGTGCAGACCGCGCCGATGCTGCGCGGCATCGTCACGCAGCTGAACGGCCGCCCCGCGCGCGAGGTCGCGGGCGATCACTGGGTGCTGCGCGGCGACCGGGGCATCACCTATGCCGCGACCCCGCCGCCGGGCACCCAGATCACCCGCGGCGACTGGTGGCCCCAGGATTACGCCGGCCCCCCGCTGGTCAGCCTGTCCGAGGAGATCGCGACCGAGATCGGCCTGGACCTGGGCGACACCGTCACCGTCAACATCCTGGGCCGCGACATCACCGCGACCATCGCCAACCTGCGCGTCGTCGATTTCAGCGACGCGGGCATCGGCTTTGTCATGGCGCTGAACCCCGGCGCGCTGGCGGGCGCGCCGCACACCCACATCGCCACTGTCTATGCCGATCCGGCGGCCGAGGCGCAGATCCTGCGCGATCTGGGCAACCGCTTTCCCAACATCACCGCCGTCCCCGTGGCCGAGGCGATCGACCGCGCCTCGGACGCCCTGGCGGGGATTGCGGCGGCGGTGGCCTGGGCGGCGGGGGCCACGCTGGTCACCGGTTTCGTCGTGCTGATCGGGGCCGCGGCGGCGGGCGAACGCGCTCGCGTCTATGAGGCCGCGATCCTCAAGACGCTCGGCGCGTCGCGCGCGCTGATCCTGGGCAGCTTCGCGCTGCGCCAGGCGCTGATGGGGGCGGCGGCGGGGCTGGTCGCGCTGTTGGGCGGGGGCCTCGCGGGCTGGGCTGTCAGCCGCTTCGTGATGGACGTGCCCTATCGGTTCGACATGGGCTCGGCGCTGCCCATCGTGGCGGGCGGCATCGCCGCGACCGTCGTGGCGGGGCTGGCCTTTGCGTGGCGCCCGCTGGCTGCGCGGCCCGCACAGGTCCTGCGGGCGCAGGACTAGGGGTCGACGGGACCGGGCAGGGGGGCCGCGGGCTGGGAAACGTCGCGCTGCCATTCCCGCCAGATCGACATCAGCAGCGCCATCAGCACCGGCCCCACGAACAGGCCTACCAGGCCCATCGTCTTGATCCCGCCGATCAGCCCGAAGAAGGTGGCCAGGAACGGCAGCTTGACCGGGCCGCCGATCAGCACGGGGCGGATGGTCTTGTCCACGATGAACAGCTCGACCGTGCCCCACAGGAACAGCGCGGCGCCCGCGACCGGCGTTCCGCTGAACACCAGATAGGCCGAGATCAGCGTGAAGGACAGCGGCGCCCCGCCCGGGATCAGCGCCATGAACCCGGTCACGACCCCGAAGAACACCGGCGAAGGCACCCCCGCCAGCCAATAGGCCGTGCCCAGGATCACCCCCTCGCCGATGGCGATCAGGGTCATGCCGGTGACGGTCGCGCTGATCGTGGCGGGGACCACGCGCGACATGTGCGACCAGCGGCCGGGCAGGATGCGCGCGCCCACGCGGTCCAGCTGCGCCACGATGCTTTCGCCGTCGCGATAGAACACGAACAGCGCGATCAACGTGAACAGCAGGTTCAACATAAAGTGGAACGCGGTCGATCCCGCGGTCAGGATGCCGCGATAGACGGAATAGATGTTTGACCCGGTCACCGCCTGGACCAGCTGGCTGATCGCGCCGGGCTGACCGATATAGGTGCGCCATTGCTGGTCCAGCCACGGCCCTACGCGGGGGATGTCGGCGATCCAGGGGGGCGTGGCCTCGCCCATGGCGTTCACGTTGCCCGCCCACAGGATCCAGACGCGCAGTTCGGCCGCCGCATAGGTCAGCGCCATCAGCAGCGGCACCACCAGGATGCACAGGATCGCCAGCACCAGCAGCGTCGCGGCCAGCGTCGGCCCGCTGCGCTCTGCCAGGCGCTCGCGGATGCGCCAGCTGGCCACGCAGATGATCGTCGCGGCCAGGACCGGGATCAGGAAGCCGTGGAAGAAATAGATCGACGCCGCAAGGATCCCCAGCAGCAGCCAGCGCGCGGCCGACAGGTCGGTGACCAGCGGGCGCGGCGCCGGACGGGGAACGGCGTTGCGGTCGGCCCCTGGGGTCATTCGCGCATCTCCGGGTGGTCGTCGCCAGGGGCGGGGGGCAGCGTGCCCTCGGCCCGGTCGCGGTGCAGGGCGGCGCGGCCCAGCAGCATCAGCGTGACGGGAACCGTCGTCATGATGCCCAGACCCACCATCAGTTCATGCAGGATCGGGCGCCCCTGCTGAAAGCTGGCCAGCAGCGCCGACCCCAGGATCACCCCGCCCGTCCCCCAGCTGGAGGCCAGCGTCGGCGCATGCAGCCGGTCATAGAAGCTGTCCATCCGCGAGAACCCCCAGGCCCCGATCAGAGTCAGCGTCGCGCCCAGCATCACCAGCCCCGCCACCGGAATGGCCAGCCACAGGGGGATGTCGTCAAGCGGGCTCATTCGATCACCTCTCCGCGGAACAGGAATTTGGCCAGCGCGATGGAGGCCACGAACCCCATCACCGCGATGACCATCGCGGCCTCGAACAGGTACAGTGAGCCAAGGCGCATCCCGGTGACCAGGAACAGCAGCATCACCGCGATATACAGCGTGTCAAGGGCCAGCACCCGGTCCTGGGCGCGGGGACCGCGCAGGATGCGCAGGCCCGCCAGGCAGCCCGCCAGGGCCAGGACCACCTGGGCATAGCCGATGGCAAAGGTCAGGATCGTGCCGCTCATTCGAAGATCTCCTGCAGCATGGGTTCATACACGTCGCGGATGACATGCAGGTAATGGTCGGTCTCGGCCCCGTCGAAGACATGCAGGACAAGCGTCTGGCGGTCGTGGGAATATTCGATCCAGGCGGTGCCGGGCGTGGCGGTCAGGATGATCGACAGCACCGCCAGCCCGGTCGGGCTGCGCAGCTGCAGCGGCACCTCGAGGAAGGCCGAGCGGCGGCCCGACCGCCCCTCGGTCAGGATCAGCCGCGCCACGCGGATGTTCGACCGGACGATGTCGCCGAACAGCGTGGCGATCAGCCGCGGCACCACGCGCCAGTTGCGCGGCGTGGCCCGTTCGGGGTGCAGCGACGACATCGCCCAGCCCGCCAGCAGCGCCAGCGCGCCCCCCAGCAGCAGGTGACCAAGCGAGAACCGCGTCATCACCATCCACAGCAGCGTCAGCAGGCCCGACTGGACAGGATAGGGGACAAGCCGGGTCATCATGGAACGTCCTCTGGGGTGGGCGGCTGCGCGTCGTCGGCGCGGGGCGCGGTCAGCACGCCCTGGGCATAGCGCGACGTCTGGTGCAGCGCCTGCGCGGTGCGGTCGGTATAGCGCAGCACGGCCTCGGATTCGATGCTGATCATGGCCAGGACGGTGATCAGGGCCATGATCGGCGCGATCTCCATCGCCATGACGGGGGAATCGCGGTCGTCATTGGCCCAGAAGGTCTGGATGCCGATCCGCGCCAGCCCGATCAGCGTGGCAAAGCCCGACACCAGCAGCAGCGCGACGAAGGCCCAGCCCAGCCAGGGGCTGGTGTCGGTCGTGTCGAAGACGCCCTGGATCATCGTCAGCTTGCCGATGAAGCCGGGCATCGGCGGCAACCCCGCCAGCGCCAGCAGGCACAGCGCAAAGCATGCCGCCAGCAGGGCGGGGCCCGCGGCGATGGCGGGGCCGTCCGGGCCGTCGTCGTCGGGCGGCAGGTCGGCCTTGGCGCCATAGATCTCGGCCGTCAGGGCCAGCATGGCGGCGATGCCGCCGTCGTCGCGCGACATCGGCTCGACCATCAGGAACAGGGCGCCCGCGGCCAGGGTCGACGCGACCATGTAATGCAGGGCGCCCGCCAGCATCCATTCCCCGCCCCCCGCCAGCGCCAGCCCGGTCACGGCCAGCATGGTGCCCGACGACAGGATCACCGCATGCGCCGCGATCCGCCCCAGGCTTTGCGACGCCAGCACGCCCAGCATGCCGAAGACGACCGTGGCCATGCCCAGCCCGATCAGCAGCCCCGCGCCCAGCCCCGCAGACGGGCCCGATCCGGCCGCGAACAGCAGCATCGTCAGGCGCAAAATCGCATAGATGCCCACCTTGGTCATGATCGCGAACATCGCGCCCACCGGCGCGGCGGCGGCCATGTAGGCGTTGGGCAGCCAGAAGGACAGCGGCCAGATGCCCGCCTTGACCAGGAAGGCCACCCCCATCAGCGCCAGGCCCATCTGCAGCAGGGGCCGGTTGGCGGCATCGATGTCGGGCATCATGCTAGCCAGATGCGCCATGTTCAGCGTGCCCGTCACGCCATAGATCAGGCTGATCCCCAGCAGCAGCAGCAGGGACGCCGCCAGGTTGATCGCGATGTAATGCAGGCCCGCGCGGACCCGCACCTGTCCCGACCCGTGCAGCAGCAGGCCATAGGACGCGGCCAGCAGCACCTCGAAAAAGACGAACAGGTTGAACAGGTCGCCGGTCAGGAACGCGCCGTTCAGACCGACCAGCAGGAACTGGAACAGCGAAAAGTAATGCTGCCCCTGCCGATGCCAGGACGCCCGCGCATAGACCAGCGACGCCAGCGCCAGCACCGATGTCAGCAGCAGCATCATCGCCGCCAGGTGATCCAGCACCAGGACGATCGCCATCGGCGCGGCCCAGTCCCCCAGCAGGTAGAAGCCGATGTTTTCGGCTCCTTCGGACGCGCCCAGCTTGGCGCGCATCAGCAGCGCCACCGCCACTGCCAGGGTCAGCCCGGTCGCGATCAGGCTGAGCCAGAATTTCGCCGCGCGCTGGCGGTCGTCATAAAGCAGCATCAGCGCGCCGGCGACGAAGGGGATCAGGATCGGGGCGATGATCAGGTGCTGGCTCATGGCTGCTCTCTCTCGCGGCCGTCGACATGGTCGGTGCCGGTGAACCCGCGAGAGGCGATCAGCACGACCAGGAACAGCGCCGTGGTGGCAAAGCTGATGACGATGGCGGTCAGGACCAGCGCCTGGGGCAGCGGGTCGGCATAGCGGGTCGGATCGACGAAGCCGCCCTTTGGCATGATCGCGGGCGCCGACAGCGTCAGGCGCCCCATGGAAAAGATGAACAGGTTCACCGCATAGGACAGCAGGCACAGCCCGACGATGACCTGGAAGCTGCGCGGGCGCAGGATCAGCCAGATGCCCGACGCCGACAGAACGCCGATGGCCAGGGACAGCACGATCTCCATCAGCGGATCTCCTTTGTGGCGGGGGCAGCGTCGTCCTGTTCGCGCAGGCGCGCGGCGCGCAGGGACTGGTGGGCGATGGCGATCAGCATCAGCACCGTCGCGCCCACGACCAGGGCAAAGACCCCCAGGTCGAACAGCAGCGCGGTCGCGGCGGGCACGTTCCCGATCAGCGGGATCGAGACATAGCGGGCATGGGCCGACAGGAACGGATAGCCGAAGATCCACGACCCCATCCCCGTGCCCACCGCGATCAGCAGGCCGATGCCCATCCAGCGGATCGGCAGGATGGTCAGCCGCGCCTCCACCCATCGCACATTGGTGGCCAGGTATTGCAGCAGGAAGGCGATGGCCATGGTCACGCCCGCGGCGAAGCCGCCGCCCGGCAGGTCATGACCGCGGAAGAAGAAATAGGCCGCGACCATGATCAGCACCGGGAACATCCACAGCATGATGACCGACGGCACCATCAGGTAGTCGTCCAGCACCTGCTGGCTGGTGGCCTGCTGCTGGTTGGGTTGGTCCACGCTTTCGGGGGCGGGGCGGAAGCGGCGCAGCAGCGAATAGACGGTCAGGCCCACGATCGCCAGAACGGCGATCTCTCCGAACGTGTCGAAGGCGCGGAAATCGACCAGGATGACGTTCACCACGTTGGTGCCGCCGCCTTCGTAATAGGCGTTGGCCAGGAACCAGTCGCCCACGTTCGGGACCAGCGGCCGTGTCATCACCGAATGCGCCACCAGGGCGATGCCCGACCCGCCCGCGACAGCCATCACCAGGTCGCGCATCCGCCGCCTGCGCGCGGATGCCAGGTTGTCCTCGGGCAGACCCGCCCGGCGTTGGGGCAGCCAGCGCAGGCCCAGCAGCAGCAGGACCGTGGTCACCACCTCGACCAGCAGCTGGGTCACGGCAAGGTCGGGGGCCGACAGCCAGGCGAAGGTCAGGCAGGTGACCAGACCCGCGCCGCCCAGCATCGCCAGCGCGGCAAAGCGGTGGTACTTGGCCTGCCACGCCGCCCCCACCGCGCAGGCCCCGCCGATCAGCCACATCAGCGCGAACGCCGGGCTGAAATCGGTCACCCGCGCCGGGGGTGCCCAGGGGAACCGCGCGCCGATGGCCGCGACGGCCAGAAACAGCGCGACCGCCACCAGCAGGCGCAGCTGCGGCTGCAGCCGTTCGGTCGCCAGCCGGCCCAGCACCCGGCGGGGCAGGACCCACGCCCCCTTTAGCATCAGCCGGTCGAAGACGCGCTGCCCGCGCAGGCGGTGCAGCAGGGGCGGGCCTTCGGGGCCCAGGGGGATGCGGGTCCGGGTGATCGCATAGATCAGCGTGCCCACGCCCAGGGACACCAGGCTGAGCATCAGCGCCGCATTGACCCCGTGCCAGATCGCGATGTCGTAATAGGGCAGATCCGGCCCCAGCACGGCGCGCGCGGCGCGGTTGATGACGGGGCCGATCACCGGCGCGGGCAGGATGCCCACCGCCAGGCAGGCCGCGGCCAGCAGGCTGACGGGCAGGCGCAGCAGGACCGGCGCCTCGGACACGCGGCCGCGCAGGGCGTCGGGCAGCGGACCGAAGAACACCGACGCGATGAACCGGATCGCATAGGCGGCGGAAAACGCGCTGGCCACGACCGCCAGATAGGGCAGGCTGTCGTCCAGCCAGCTGCCGTTGTGCCAGGCGACGGCCTCGGCCAGGAACATCTCCTTGGACAGAAAGCCGTTCAGCAGCGGCACGCCCGCCATCGCGGCGGATGCGATGATCGCCAGCGTCGCGGTGAAGGGCATCACGCGCGCAAGGCCCCCCAGCTTGCGCAGGTCGCGCGTGCCGGTCTGGTGGTCGATGATGCCCGCGGTCATGAACAGCGACGCCTTGAAGACCGCGTGATTGCAGATGTGAAAGATCGCGGCCAGGATCGCGCCCTGGCTGCCAATGCCGGCCAGCGCAGTGATCAGGCCCAGATGGCTGATCGTCGAATAGGCCAGCAACCCCTTGAGGTCGTGGCGGAACAGCGCGATCACCCCGCCGGTCAGGAAGGTCGCCATGCCGATGCCGGTCACGGCCAGGAACCACGCCTCGGTCCCGCCCAGGACGGGAGAAAAGCGGATCAGCAGGAACACCCCGGCTTTGACCATCGTGGCACTGTGCAGGAAGGCCGAGACCGGGGTCGGCGCCGACATCGCGCCGGGCAGCCAGAAATGGAACGGCACCTGCGCCGACTTGGTGAACGCGCCCAGCAGGAACAGCGCCAGGATCGCGCCGTACATCGGGTGTTCGCGCACCTGCGGCCCCGCGGCCAGCACCACGTCCAGATCGTGGCTGCCCACGACATGGCCCAGCATCAGCATCGCCAGCAACAGGCACAGCCCGCCCATCGCGGTGATCAGCAGCGCGGTGCGCGCGCCGTCGCGTGCCGCCTGGCCCTGGTGCCAGAACCCGATCAGCAGGAACGACACGACCGATGTCAGCTCCCAGAACACCACCAGCATCAGCAGGTTGCCCGACAGAAGGATGCCCTGCATCGCGCCGGTGAACGCCATCAGCAGTGCGAAGAAGCGCGGCAGGCGGTCCTTGCCCGCCATGTAGACCTGGGCATAGACGACGACCAGCAGGCCGATCGTGCTGACCAGCGTCGCGAACATCCAGGCGAACCCGTCCATCCGCAAGGACAGCGACAGCCCCGCCGACGGCACCCAGTCCAGCGACGCGCGCAGCACCTCGCCCGACATCACGGGTCCCCCCAGCCCCGCCGACAGCGCGATCCCGGCCAGCATGGTGATGCCCGCCAGAATCCCCGCCGCGCGCCCCGAGACGCTGATCAGCAGAAGCGCGGACAGGAAGGGCAGGACCGCCAGCAGCACCAGAAGGTTCTGCTGCGCAAGGGCGGTGGGGGTGATCATCAAGGGCGGTCCTTCGCTGGGGCGGCATGCAGGGCGGGGCAGGATCCCAGGCGGGATCATGCGGGCGTCGGGGGAATGCGGCAAGATGCGGGTGATGACGGGACGGCGCATGCGATGCGGCCGTGCCGCGGCACGATCCGTCCGGGATCACCTCTGTGGGGGCGGCCGCGGAGCCATCGGCCGCGGGTCAGGACAGCAGGCGTCCGCGGGCGCGGGTCAGGCCAGCGGAGGGCCGCGGGCGCGGGCAGGGCGGGCGACGCCCTGCGGCCGGGGAACGTCCGCGTCGGACGCGGCGATGACCGACACGGCCTGCGGCGGGACGGGCCCCGCGGGCGCGCGGTACCAGGGATCGGCGTCCGGCAGTGGTGATGTCGCCTGCGGTCCGGCCGGGGCCTTGGAGGTCAGGACGGCGACCTGGGCCGGGCTGTCGGAATACAGCCGCTGCTCCTCGGTCAGGCGCAGGAACTGCGGCCCCAGTTCGACCGAGGCAGGCGCCGTCGCCCCGTACAGCGCAAGCTGCACGATGCTGGCCACCAGGACCAGAACGCGCATGATGCACGCCAAGGCTGTCCGCTGTCCGTCCATGGCACGGATATTGCAGACGCCGCCGGGGCGATGCAAGGGCGGGTGGGGGGCGCAGACGCGTTTGTCACCCCACCGGCAGGTGCAGTTCGGCCCGCAGGCCGCGCCCCTGCGCCCCCGCGCGCAGCCGCAAGGTCCCGCCGAACAGCTGTGCGATCTCGGTCACGATGGACAGGCCCAAGCCGCTGCCGCCGGGCCGCGCCTCGGCCGACGCGCCGCGGGTAAAGCGCGAGGTCAGCTGGTCCATCGCCGGGGCGGCGATGCCGGGGCCGTCATCCTCGACCGAGATCACCGCCGTGCCGTCCTGCCGCGCGACGCGGACGGTGACCTCTGCCCCGCGGCCGGCATAGGCCAGCGCGTTGTCGACCAGGTTCTTCAGCGCCTCGGCCAGCAGGACGGGTTCGGCGCGCACGACGACGGGCTGGCCGTCATAGCCCAGGTCGATCCCCGCACCGGCGGCGCGCGGGATCATCTCTCCGGTCAGATCGCGCGCCAGGGCGTGGGCATCCAGCGGCGCGACCATCGGATGGCCCGCGGCCGCATCGACCCGCGCCAGCAGCAGCAGCTGCGCCAGGATCCGTTCGGCATCGGCCAGCGCCGCGTCGCCCTTGGCCACCGCCGATCGCGTGGCCTGCGCGTCGCCCGCCCGCTGCGCCAGGGTCAGCTGGGTGCGGATCACCGCCAGCGGCGTGCGCAGCTGATGGCTGGCATTGCCGGTGAAGTTGCGCAGCGCCGACAGCGCCGTGTCCAGCCGCACCATGAACGAGTTCATCGCCGCGACCAGGTCCTGGACCTCCTGCGGGACGTCGGTGGGCAGGGGGGACAGGTCGTCCGCGCGCCGCGCGCTGATCGCGTCGCCCAGCCTGTTCAGCGGACGCAGCGCCAGCGGCACCGCGATCCAGATGATCGCCGCCGCCCCGCAGATCATCAGCGCCAACCTGGCCGCCGAGCGCAGCAGGATCGCCTGCGACAGCTGGTTCCGCGCCAGCTTGGATTCCGCGACCGTCACGCGGAACGGGATGGATTCGATGCCCGTCGACACGGTCCGCGCCAGCGTGATGACCCGGATCGGCGCGCCCGCGAACACCGCATCCGCATAGCCCGCCCCATCCGCGCCCGGTTCGGCCAGCGGCAGGTCGGCATAGCCGGTCATGAACCCGCCCGGCCCGTCGACGCGATAGAACACGCTGTCCTGCGCGGTCGAGGTCAGCATCTCCAGCGCGGAATAGGGGATGTCGGCCTGCAGGGCGGCATCGTCGCCCACCGTCACCCGTTCCGCGATGGCCAGCGCCGATCCGGTCAGCACCCGGTCGGACACGGCGCGCGCGGTGGACACGGCCTCGGACCAGGTGTCGGCCATCGCCAGCGTGCCCAGGGCGGCCGTGGCCGCCAGCAGCCAGGCCAGCAGTCGGCGGCGCAGCGATCCCATCGGCGCTCAGACGCCCTTGTCGATGTAATAGCCGATGCCCCGCGCGGTGCGCAGCTGCACCCCGTGGGGCGCCAGCCTGCGGCGCAGGCGGCTGGCATATTGCTCGATCGCGTTGTCCGACAGGGTATCCTCCAGCGAGGTCATGGATTGCATGATCGTCTCCTTGGGGACGACCTTGCCTGCGCGCATGAACAGCAGTTCCAGCAGCGCATGTTCGCGGGCGGGCAGGTCCATCGGCTGCCCCTCGGCCAGGAAACGGCGCGCGGTCAGGTCCAGCATGACGCCGCCGATCGTGACCTCGGCCGCGCGCAGGCCCGCCTGGCGGCGCAGCAGCGACCGGACGCGGGCCTCGAACTCGGTGATCTCGAAGGGTTTGACCATGTAGTCGTCGGCGCCAAGGTCCAGGCCGCGGACGCGTTCCTCGGGCGTGCCGCGGGCGGTCAGGATCATCACCGCGGCCGGGTCGCGCCGGGTGCGCATGCGGCGCAGCACCTCCAGCCCGTCCATCTGCGGCAGGTTCAGGTCCAGGATCACCAGGTCGAACCGTTCCGCCGCGATCAGCGCCTCGGCCGAGGCGCCGTCATCGACATGATCCACGGCATGCCCCGCACCGGCCAGAAGCTGCACCAGCCCGTCGGCCAGCGCCGCGTTGTCCTCGACCAGCAGAATGCGCATCGACCGTCCCCCCGGCGGCGATCTTAGGGCCGCGCGGGCCGGGCAGGCAAGGGCGCGCGGCCCGCTTGTCCGGCGGGGCGGCGGGTGCCACGATGCGCCATGCTGGTGCGCATGATTCCCCGCCTGTCCTGCGTTGCGCTGATCCTGTCCGTCATCGCCGGGGCGGCGGCGGCCGACACGCTACGGTTTCCCGCGCCCTCGGGCGCGCAGGACCGGCCGCTGCGCCTCTACATGTCGCTGGACGAGGATCTGGCCCGCCCGCTGATCCAGGGGTTCCAGGCGCTGAACCCCGACATCGCCGTCGAATACCAGGACCTGCTGACCGGCCAGATCTTTGCGCGCATCACCGAGGAGACTGATGCCGGCGGCACCACCGCGGATCTGGCGTTCTCCTCGGCCATGGACCTGCAGATCAAGCTGGCCAATGACGGCTATGCCCAGGCGGTGGCCACGCCGTCCTCGGCAGACTGGCCGCGCTGGGCGAACTGGCGCGACACGGCCTATGCGATCACATTCGAACCCGCCGTCCTGGTCTATCATAAGCCCAGCTTCCGCGACCGCCAGCCCCCCGCGACCCGGTTCGAGCTGCTGGACTGGCTGGATCATGGCGGGGCGACGGTGCAGGGGCGCATCGGCACCTATGACATCGCGCTGTCGGGGGTGGGATACCTGTTCCTGGCCCGCGACCAGGAGCATTTCTTTGACATCTGGAACCTGGGCCAGGCGATGGGACGCGCGGGCGTCCAGCAGTTCGCGACCTCGCGCGAGATCCTGGAACGCGTAGCCGACGGGCGGCTGGCGGTCGGATACAACATCCTGGGGTCCTATGCCGCGGACTGGGCGCGGCAGGAGCCGGACGTGGGCCTGCTGTTGCCGCGCGACTTCACTGTGGTCGTGTCGCGGGTGGCGCTGGTGCCGCGTGCGGCGGCGCGGCCCGACCTGGGCGCGGCCTTCCTGGCCTTCCTGATGTCGCGCGAGGGCCAGACCATCCTGGCCGAGGAGCTGCGCCTGCCCGCCGTCAGCTTGGAGGTGTCGTCGGGCGCGGACGGTATGCCCCCGGCGCTGGGCGCGCAGCTGCGCCCCGTGGCGATCAGCCCCGGCCTGCTGGCCTATCTGGACCAGTCGCGCCGCGCCCGGCTGATCGCGCGATGGCAGCAGGCATTGTCCCCGCCGGAGCCGGAGCCGGGCCCGGAATAATCGCGCCGATGTCAGCTTTGCGTCAGGTTGGCGTGTCAGGATGCCCGTTGCCGGGTGGAGGCCCGGCCAATGGGGAGGACTATCTTGAAACACGCGATTCTTGCGGGCCTGTTCACCGCGGCCCTGGCCGTTCCGGCGCTGGCCACCGACTATACCATCCTGGCGCCTGCCGCACCGGGCGGCGGCTGGGACCAGACCGCCCGCACCATGCAGGAGGTCCTGCAGGCCGAGGGCATCTCTGATTCCGTGCAGGTCCAGAACGTTCCGGGTGCCGGCGGCACCGTGGGTCTGGCGCAGTTCGCGTCCTCGGCCACCGGAAAGGCCGACCAGCTGATCGTGGGCGGCTATGTGATGGTCGGGGCGATCCTGACCAACGCCTCGCCCGTGTCGCTGGCCGACGTGACGCCCATCGCCCGCCTGACCGGCGAGTACGAGGCGATCGTGGTGCCCACCGCATCCGAGATCCAGGACATCAACCAGCTGGTCGAGATGCTGAAGGCCGATCCCGGCTCCGTCAGCTGGGCCGGCGGTTCGGCGGGCGGCGCCGACCACATCGCGGTGGGCCTTCTGGCCAATGCCGCCGATGTCGACCCGACCGCGATTAACTACATCGCCTATTCCGGTGGCGGCGAGGCACTGGCCGCGATCCTGGGCAACCAGGTGACGGCGGGCATCTCCAGCCTTGGCGAGTTCAAGCCGCAGGCCGATGCCGGGACGCTGCGCATCCTGGCCGTCACCTCCGAGGAGCGGATCGAGGGCGTCGACGCCCCCACCCTGACCGAGGTCGGCCTGGACGTCGTGCTGCAGAACTGGCGCATGGTCGCCGCCCCCGCAGGACTGTCCCCCGAGGACGAGGCCGCCATCGCCGCCGACATCGAGACGATGGCCAAATCGACCGCATGGCAGGAGGCGCTGGTGACCAAGGGCTGGGCCGACACCTATCTGGCGGGCGACGCGTTCCGCGCCCAGCTGGAGGAGGAGACCGCCACGACGGCCGCGGTCCTCAAGGACATCGGGCTGGTCGAATGACGACTGCCCCGGACACGAGACGCCGCCCCGACGGGGCGGCGCTGACCGTGGCGGCCGTGCTGGCGCTGATCGCGGTCATCATTTTCCGCGACGTGGCCACGCTGCCGCAGAACCGGGGCTATTCCGGCGTCGGCCCGGCCGACGTCCCGCGCTGGATCGCCTGGGCGCTGCTGGCGCTGTCGGCCTGGACCGTCGTCGCGGCATTCCGCGACGCGCCGGCCGAACGCCCGGCCCAGGATCCCGCGCCCATCGCCTGGATCATCGGCGGCCTGGCCGCGCAGCTGGCGCTGCTGAACACGGCGGGCTTCGTCATTGCGACCGCGCTGCTGTTCGCGGCCACCGCCCGGGCCTTCGGCAAGCGCAACCTGGCACTGACCCTGCCCATCGGGCTGATCTTCACCGGGACGATCTATCTGGTCTTCTCCCAGCTTCTGAACCTCAGCCTTCCGGCGGGTCCGCTGGAACGCCTGATCACGGGGGGCTAGGGGCATGGACACGTTCGGATACCTGTTCCAGGGCCTGATGGTCGCGACCGACCCGATGATCCTGCTCTACGCGCTGATCGGCGTGACCGTGGGCACCGCCGTGGGCGTGCTGCCCGGCATCGGGCCTGCGCTGACCGTGGCGCTGCTTCTGCCGGTGACCTACGGGCTGGACCCGGCCGGGTCGCTGGTCATGTTCGCGGGCATCTATTACGGCGGCATGTATGGCGGATCGACCACGTCGATCCTGCTGAACACGCCGGGCGAAAGCGCCTCCATCGTGACCGCGCTGGAGGGCAACAAGATGGCCCGCGCCGGACGGGGCGGACCGGCGCTGGCCACCGCCGCCATCGGGTCCTTCGTCGCGGGGCTGGTCGCGACGCTGCTTCTGGCCTTCGTCGCGCCGACGGTGGTCAAGCTGGCCCTGACCTTCGGCCCGCGCGAGTATTTCGCGCTGATGGTGCTGGCCTTCGTCACCGTGTCGTCTGCCTTTGGCGACAGCGCGCGCAAGGGGCTGATATCGCTGTTCATCGGCCTGGCGCTGGCCCTGGTCGGCATCGACCAGCTGACCGGTCAGGCGCGGCTGGACTTCGGCGTCCCGCAGCTGCTGGACGGGATCGAGGTCACGACCCTGGCCGTGGCGCTGTTCGCCGTGGGCGAGGCGATGATCGTCGCCGCCAACCGTCATGGCGTCGAGGACAAGGTGACGGCGGTCAAGGGATCGGTCTGGATGACGCGCGAGGACTGGAAGCGGTCCTGGAAGCCCTGGCTGCGCGGCACCTTCATCGGCTTTCCCATCGGCGCCATGCCCGCGGGCGGTGCCGACATCGCCACCTTCCTGTCCTATGCCGCCGAGAAACGCGCCGCCAAGCGCCCCGAGGAGTTCGGCCACGGCGCCATCGAGGGCGTCGCCGGGCCCGAGGCCGCGAACAATGCCAGCGCCGCGGGCACGCTGGTCCCGCTGCTGACGCTGGGCCTGCCGACCACCGCCACCGCGGCCATCATGCTGGCCGGGTTCCAGCAGTTCGGCCTGCAGCCCGGACCGCTGCTGTTCGCGACCAACCCGGATCTGGTCTGGGGGCTGATCGCGTCGCTGCTGATCGCGAACGTGATGCTGGTGGTGCTGAACCTGCCGCTGATCGGACTGTGGGTGCGCCTGCTGACCATCCCGCGGCCGTGGCTTTACGCGGGCATCTTGTGCTTTGCCACGTTGGGGACGATCGGCGCCAACCCGTCCCCGATCGAGCTGTCGATGCTGCTGATCTTCGGCGTCATGGGCTACCTGATGCGCCTCTACGGCTATCCCATCGCGCCGGTGGTCGTGGGGCTGATCCTGGGCCCGATGGCCGAACAGCAGCTGCGCCGCGCGCTGTCGATCAGCCAGGGCGACGTGATGACGCTGGTCTCGACCCCGGTGTCCGCGGGGCTGATCGCGGTCGCGGCCTTGGCGCTGATCGTGCCGATGATCATGCGGGCCCGCGGCAAGGGTCAGGTCCTCAGCCAGATGGCATCGGACGAGGATTGACGCGAAACCCCGGCCCGGTGACGGGCCGGGGTCATGCACCCGGCGCAAGGCTGGGTTGACCGGATGCTGCGTTGCAGAAACGGGGGTCGGACCCGATATCTCTGCTGTCACCTGATGACGGAAAGAGAGATCGAAATGACCACCCTGCGCAATGCCTGGAACCGCCTTCTGTCCGCGATGGACACTCTGGGTGCCAGCCTCGAGGCGGCCCGCGCCGTCCGCGCCCATCGCCGTCCCGCCGATGCCAGCCTGAAGCAGCTGGGCATCCGCCGCGACAGCTTTCCGACCCATATCTGATCGCGGCCCCGGCCCGATCCGCCACCCGGCGCGCCGCCCCCCGCGGCGCGTCTTCGTGTTTCCGCGCCACGCTGGCGGAAAACCGACGATTGCGTGAACGGACGCGGAAAGGTGCTGGTCCGATGGGGGGCCGTCGCCTATCGTGGCGGTCCAGGACGGCCGTGACGCCGCCTTTCATCACCTGACGAAAGTCCCATGCTCCTCGAAATCGCCATTGTCCTGCTGTTGACCCTGTTCAACGGCGTTCTTGCCATGTCCGAACTTGCCATCGTCTCTGCCCGGCCCGCCCGGCTCAAGACCATGGCCCAGCAGGGCAGCCGGGGGGCCGCGACCGCGCTGGACCTGGCCGCCGATCCGGGCCGGTTCCTGTCCAGCGTCCAGATCGGCATCACGCTGGTGGGCGTGCTGTCGGGCGCCTTCTCGGGCGCGACACTGGGCACGCGCCTGGCCACCGCCCTGGTCGCGGGGGGCATGCAGCCCGCGCTGGCCCATACGCTGGCCGTGGGCGGCGTGGTCGTCGCCATCACCTATCTGTCGCTGATCGTCGGGGAACTGGTCCCCAAGCAGATCGCACTGCGCGCCCCCGAGGCCGTGGCCGCGCGCATCGCGCCGCTGATCCGGATGATCTCGCGCATCGCGGCGCCGGTGGTCTGGGTGCTGGACCGGTCGGGGCGGGTGCTGCTGGCCCTGCTGGGCCAATCGGGCAAGGCCGAGAGCAGCATGTCCGACGAGGAGATCAAGGTCATGCTGGCCGAGGCGCACAACGCCGGCGTCATCGCCCCGGCCGAGAACGAGATGATCGCTGGCGTCATGCGGATCGCCGACCGCACCGCGCGCGGCCTGATGACCCCGCGCCACGAGGTGCTGATCGCCGACGCGAACGCCACCCCCGACGATTTGGCGCAGGTCTTCCGCACCGGCCATCGCTCTCGCATCCTGCTGCGGGACGGGGCCGATGACGACATCGTCGGCGTCATCCATGCCCGCGACCTGATCCGCCTGCAGGCCGATCCCGCCGCCGACCCGCGCGCGCTGATTCAGGCGGTGCCCGTCGTGCGCGACGGTCTGCCGGCGCTGAACGTGATCGAGCAGCTGAAATCCTCGCCCGCGCACATGCTGCTGGTCTTTGACGAATACGGGCATTTCGAGGGTGTGATCACCGCGATGGACGTGCTGGAAGCCATCGCCGGCGATTTCCCCGACCCCGGAGAGGACGAGCCCAAGGCCGTCCGGCGCGACGACGGCAGCTGGCTGATCGCGGGCTGGATGCCGGTGGACGAATTCTCCGACCTGCTCGGCGTCCCGCTTCCCGAGGATCGCGATTACGAATCCGTGGCCGGCCTGGTTCTTGACCTTGCGGGCGTCCTGCCCGAGGTGGGCGCCCACGTGACCCTGTCGCCCTGGCGGATCGAGGTGGTGGACCTGGACGGCCGCCGCATCGACAAGCTGCTGGTCGCCCGCATCGACTGAGGAACGCCAGAACCGATGTCCGCCCCGCCGAACGCCGCATCCCATAACAGCCTCAGGACCTTTGTTCTGAGGCTGTGGACCGTCCGCGCGGTCCTGCTGCTGGTCGCGGCGGTGGCGGTTTCCCATCCGGCCTGGCAACGGCAGGTGCCGCATCTGTCTGGCGACCGCCTGTCACAGCTCGGCTTGCCCGCGACCTTCGCGCTGGTCGACCGCCAGGGCGTGCCGGTGGTGCCGTCACCCGCCGCGGGGGCCGATCCGGAACCGTTTTCGCCGCCGCCCCCGCGCGCGCCCGTCAGGCTGGTCCTGCCACAGGCACGCCGCGCCCCACCCCCGCGGCCTGTCCGGCGGACGCGCAGGCCCCGCGCGCCGCCACGCCCCTGAAGCGATGACGATCTGAACGGACACCGCCCCGGCGGGCGGTTCGTCACGACCTCATTCTTTCAGGACATCCAGATGACAGAGATGAACCAAGACCGGGCGGCCACGCCCCCGGCACCGACCGACATGGACGCGCAACCCGACCCGGTCGAGGACTGGCGCCTGGTGCAACCCCCGACCACGCCGCACAGCGTCCTGCTGCACTGGGCGATCTTCGCGCTGGTGTTCGGCGGGGTGATCGGTGCCCTCGTGCTGATCTACTGACCGGCGTGGCATGGTGCGGCGGGGCCGTGCCATGCCCGTGGCCTGTAGAAAAGGACAACTCTCAATTGGGCAGCGTTTTGGACTAAACCGACATAAGTCAGCGGGTGCGAATCGCCGGGCAGAAGCCCTCAGCGACCCGCGGCATGTGATGTAACCAGCGACATTGTGAGGACTATCCATGGCCGCAGATCTTCCCGGAACCACGGGTGACGACACGATCGTGGGCACCGCCGAGGGCGACACGATCAACGGCGGCCCCGGCAATGACACCATCGACGGCGGTCCCGGAAATGACACCGTCAACGGTGGCGAGGGCGCCGACCATCTGACTTGGAACGGGTCGGCCGAGGGTGGCGAGCACGACACGTATATCGGTGGCGACGGGCATGTGCCGGTCTTCGACGGTTCCTATGTCATCGGCATGACGGGGTCCGAGAATTACACCTTCGATCCCTACAACCACAACGGCGGCGACACGCTGAGCCTGAACCCGGACAGCGACGCCGACATGACGGTCACCTATTCCTCGACCGAGGCAGGGACCGCGACCGATTCCAACGGCAACACCATCGAATTCCAGGGAATCGAGCGGGTGTACCTGGGCGACGGCAACCACAATGTCGACGCCTCGAATGCCGACATCCTGTATGTCGACGGCCCGACGCACACGGTCGGCATGCGCCTTTATTCCGGCAACGGGGATGACACGATCCTCGGCAGCTCGGGCACGGACTACATCCAGAGCGGCGGCGGCAACGACATCGTCCATGGCGGCGACGGCAACGACGTGATCGAGACCGGCGGCGGCGACGACGTCGCCTATGGCGGGGACGGTGACGACGGCTATCGTTGGGGCAACGGCGGCAGCGACGCGCCGATCGGGAACGACCTGTACGACGGCGAAGGGGGGTACAACACCCTGAACGCCTGGCAGTCCGCCCCGTCGGAGCCCACCGAATCCGCGCCCGGCGTGCATGTCGTGCTGGACAGCTCCAGCTCGGGCGACATCGACGCCCTGGGCGGCGTGGACGGGCATCTGCGGTTCCTGAACATGCAGAACCTGCGGACCGGCGGCGGTCATGACGTGATCGACGGATCGGCGGCAGGCGTCGACGGATACCGCGTCTTTGCCGACGCGGGCAACGACATGATCATCGGCAGCGACGGCAACGACGTCCTGGAAGGCGGGTGGGGCGCCGATACTATCATCGGCGGCCTTGGCAACGACGAGATCTCGATGAACGGCGATCTGTTCGCCGCCGTCAGCCGTCCTGATGCCGAGGTCGACACGCTGGTCCTGACCGACGGCTTTGGCCATGACACGATCCGCGGGTTCGGGTTCGGGGACGAGCTGGACAGCGAGGGCAACCCCGCCGCCGCGGACGTGCTGGACCTCAGCGGCCTGCATGATGCCGATGGCAACCCGATCGACCTGTCAGACGTCAAGATCCGCGCCGATGTGGACGAGTGGGACAACAAGTACGCCGTCATCTCCTTCCCGAACGGGGAAGAGCTGTGGATGCGCGACGTCGATCCCGACAGCCTGACGCCGTCGCGCCTGAACGGGATGGGCATTCCCTGCTTCTGCGCGGGCACGATGATCCGCACCCCCGATGGCGACGTCGCGGTCGAGGACCTGCGCGTGGGCGACCTGGTCGAGACCCGCGACAACGGCGCCCGTCCGATCCGCTGGATCGGGGGGCGCGCGCTGGACCGCGTCGATCTGACCATGGTTCCCAAGCTGCGTCCGATCCGCATCCGCGCGGGCGCCCTGGGGCAGGCTCTGCCAAGCCGCGACCTGATGGTGTCGCCGCAGCATCGCGTGCTTGTCCGGTCGGCCATCGCGCAGCGCATGTTCGGCACGACCGAGGTTCTGGTCGCCGCACGTCAGCTGACCGCGTTGGACGGCGTCGATGAGGTCGCGGTGGACTCGGTCCAGTACTATCACATCCTGTTCGCCCGCCACGAGATCGTCTTCTCGAACGACGCGCAGACCGAGTCGCTGTATACCGGGCCGCAGGCGATGAAGTCCCTCGGCCAGGCCGCGCAGGACGAGATCTTCACGCTGTTCCCCGAACTGCGTGCCGGCCCGTCGGAACCCGCACGGCCCTTCGTGCCCGGCGGCAAGGCCCAGAAGATGGTTCAGCGCCACCGCCGCAACGGCAAGACGCTGGTCTGCTGACCGGGGCCACGCCTTCACGGACACCGCAACCGAAGGCACGCCGCCTTCGGTTGCGGTGTCCGTTCATTTAGGCGTCGGCCATCACATTTCAGCATCCGAAGATGCGGTCACGTCGCGGGCGGGACAGCGCGCAATGCGCCGATGTCGCCGGCGGCCACCGCTACGGTCTTCAGGATCGCGTGGCAGGGTTGCCCCGGCGCAAGACCCATCCCGGCGACGGAGCGG
Organism: Paracoccus haeundaensis; assembly: GCF_006239215.1. Lineage (NCBI taxonomy): Bacteria > Pseudomonadati > Pseudomonadota > Alphaproteobacteria > Rhodobacterales > Paracoccaceae > Paracoccus > Paracoccus haeundaensis. Next base: position 36,174 of record NZ_VDDC01000028.1, on the reverse strand, counting down.
CGCGTCAGGCGGGCCGTCAGCGTGTCGGGCCCGACGGTCAGGACGACCTGCGCGTTCGGTCCTTCCTCGGCCGTGATCGCGGCGATGCGGCCCGCCAGGATGTTCAGCGCCGACAGGCCCTGCGGCCGATCCCGTGACAGGATGACGTCGCGCGCCCCCACCCGCAGGCGCACATGCGTGCCGGGCGGGGCATCCAGGCGGGCGACGAAGACCGGACCCGCCCCCGTCTGCAGACGTGTCAGCCCGTCCGCATCATGGCCGGCGACCTGCGCGGTCAGGACCGATGCCGTGTCCGCACCGACCGCGCCCGCATCGCCCAAGACCTGCGCCGGCGGCCCGATGGCCGCGACCCGCCCGGCCCGCAGCGCCACGACGGTGGTGGCCAGCCGCGCGACCTCGGCGCTGGAATGGCTGACATAGAGGATCGGCACGCCGGCCTCGTCGCGCAGGCGTTCGAAATAGGGCAGGATCTCGGCCTTGCGGGCCTCGTCCAGGGCGGCCAGCGGCTCGTCCGCCAGGATCAGGCGCGGGGCGGCCAGCAGGGCGCGCCCGATGGCCACGCGGCTGCGCTCTCCGCCGGACAGGGTTCCGGGGCGGCGGGCCAACAAAGGGCCGATGCCCAGCATCTGCACCACGCGATCCAGATCGGGCGCGGTGGCGTCGCGCGGCGCGAACCACCGGCCATAGAGCAGGTTCTGGCGGACCGACAGATGCGGGAACAACCGCCCCTCCTGGAAGACATAGCCAAGGCGGCGGCGGTGGGGGGGCAGGTGGCGCCGAAGGGCGCTGTCGGTCAGGACCCAGTCATCGACCGCGATCCGCCCTGCATCCGGTCGCAGCAGGCCCGCGACCGCGTTCACGATCGTGGTCTTGCCCGAACCGGATGGCCCGAAAAGCACCGTCAGCCCCGGGGGCGCGTCGAACGCCACGTCCAGGTCGAACCCGGCAAACCGGTGGGTCAGGCGGACCTGCAGCGTCATGCGCCCGCCACCCGCCGCGCGACGCGGCGCGCCAGAACCTCTGACAGCAGCAGCGCGGTCATGGCGATGGTGATCGACACCAAAACCAAGCGCCCCGCTGCCGCCTCTCCACCCGGCGCCTGCAGCAGGGCATAGATCGCCGAGGGGACGGTCTGGGTCTGGCCGGGGATGTTCGACACGAAGGTGATGGTCGCCCCGAATTCACCGATCGCCTTGGCAAAGGCCAGGATCGATCCGGCCAGCACGCCGGGCAGGATCAGGGGCAGGGTCACCGTGGCGAACACCCAGGAAGGGCTGGCGCCAAGCGTGCCCGCCGCCGCCTCCAGCCGGGGATCGACGGCCTCGATCGCCAGGCGGATGGCACGCACCATCAGCGGAAAGGCCATGATCGCGGCCGCCAGCGCCGCCCCGGTCCAGCGGAACGAGAAGATGATGGCCACCGTCTCCAGCCACTGCCCGACGCTGCCCCGCCGCCCGAAGGTGACCAGCAGCAGATAGCCCGTGACCACCGGCGGCAGGATCAGCGGCAGGTGGACGATGCCGTTCAGGATCTGCTTGCCGGGAAAGGACCAGCGCGCCAGCGCATAGGCGGTCAGGATGCCCAATGGCAGGCTGACCAGCGTGGCTACCAGCCCGACCCACAGCGACAGGCGCACCGCCTGCCATTCGGTCGGCCCCAGCCAGGATGTGACGGCGTCGATCATTGTACGGTCGTGAAGCCGAACTCTGCCCAGACCGCCCGTGCCGCGTCCGACGACAGATAGTCCAGAAAGGCCTGCGCCTGATCATTGTCCGACTGCGCGGTGACGGCGGCGGGATAGACGATAGGGTCGTGGCTGTCGGCAGGGAAGGTGCCCAGGATGGTCACGTCGTCCTGCGCGGCGGCGTCGGTGGCATAGGTGATGCCCAGGGGCGCCTCTCCGCGCGCGACGAAGGTCAGGGCGCTGCGCACGTTGTCCGATTGCGCGACCATGGGCGCCACCGCGTCCCACAACCCCAGATGGGTCAGCGCGGCCTTGCCATAGATGCCCGCCGGGACGCTGTCGACCATCGCCATGGACAGCCGCCCCCCGTCCAGCATCGCCGTCAGGTCCAGGGTCTTGTCGATGGTCACCGGGGCCGCGTCGCCATGCGCGATCAGCACCAGGCTGTTGCCCAGCAGGTCGCGGCGCGTATCGGGACGGATGTCCCCCGAGGCCTGCACCGCGTCCATCCACTCCTCGCTGGCCGAGACGAAGATGTCCGCGGGCGCGCCCTGCTGGATCTGGCGGGCCAGGGCGGACGAGCCAGCGTAGGACATCACGGCCATCTGACCGGTCTCTTCGCTCCACTGGGCAGCAATGCGGTCCAGCGCGTCGGTCAGGCTGGCGGCGGCAAAGACGGTCACATCATCGGCCAGCGCGGGAGACGCGATCAGCGCCACGCAGGCGGCAAGGGCAAGGCAATCCGGGCCGGGCATGGTGATCTCCGTCGGTGATATGGCCGGGTGGATATAACGCAACGAAGGGCCGACTTGGCAAGCGCTATTTTCCGGCGGACATATCGACGCACAGGGCGGGTCAGGGTGCGGACGAAAAGATCAGATGAGTTGGGGATGGCGGAGGCGGTGGGATTCGAACCCACGGTGGACTTTCACCCACGTCGGTTTTCAAGACCGGTGCATTTAACCACTCTGCCACGCCTCCGACCGCTGCGGACTAGCGCGGCGCGGGCGTTTGCGCAAGCCTTCAGCGGGTCAGGGTGATCACGCGGTCGCCGCCCTCGACCTGGATCGCGGAAAGGCGCGACAGGCGCAGGAAGCTGATCGGCAGCGCCACCGTGATCGTGTCCGTGACGGGATTTGCGGGCAGGGCCGCCGCGGGATTGTCCGCGACCGGGGGCGAGGCCACGAAGCGCAGGCGCAGGACGCCGTCCGGGTCGGGCTGCAGCTGGTCGCCGGACCGCGGCACCGACCGGACCAGGGCGGCCGAGTGATAGCCCTTGACCGGGGCAAAGCCGCGCAGCACCAGCAGGCGGCCGTCGCTGAGCGGTTGCCATTCGGCACCCAGGATCTGCGGCACCGCGGGGCGGGCGTCCTGGGCCGTGGGATAGCCGCCTTCCGGGGCCAGGGTTTCGGGGGTCGACGCACCCGCGCCACGCCAGCCAAGCGGGTTCCAGCCGCTGTCACCGAACCGCCCGCAGCCGGACAGGATCAGGGCGCCGATCAGCAGCGGCAGGGTAAGTCTGGTCATGGCATGTCCCCTTGGCGGTCCTTGGCCCCGTGATAGGCGATCCGGGCCGCGCCGAAAAGCCTCTTTGACCTGACCGCCGCGGCGCGCTAGGCCATGACCCCTGATATCAGGAGAGACCCATGGCCACCCCCGCCTTCGAGGACATCGCCGAAACCTTCGACTTTCTGGACGATTGGGAAGACCGCTATCGCCACCTGATCGAGATGGGCAAGGCCCTGCCGCCCATGGACTCCGCGGTGCAGGTCCCGGCCACCAAGGTCGACGGCTGCGCCAGCCAGGTCTGGATCCTGCCGCGGATCGAGGGGCGCAGCTTTGATTTTCAGGGCGACAGCGATGCGCTGATCGTGCGCGGCCTGATCGCGGTGCTGCACGCGCTGTATGCCGGTCTGCCGGTGGACCAGGTCGAGGCGGTGGACGCTCAGGCTGCGCTGGCGCGCCTTGGGCTGGACGAACACCTGTCGGCGCAACGATCGAACGGCGTGCGCGCGATGATCGCCCGGATCAGGCAGCTGGCCGCCGACGCAGGCTGATCCAGCCGCCACCCAGGACGCGCGTGCCCTCGGCCTCGTAGAAAACGCAGGCCTGGCCGGGGCTGACGCCGTCCTCGGGATCCAGAAGTTCGACCTCGGCACGGCGGCCGGGCAGGGGGCGCAGGATCGCGGGCCGCGGCGGGCGGGTGGACCGGATGCGGACCAGGCAGGCGATCTCTCCCTCAAAGGGCTGATCGCCCAGCCAGTTCACCTCGGTCACGGCGACGGTGCGCGTCGACAGCGCCTCGCGCGGGCCGACGACGACGCGGCGCGTCTCCGGCTCCAGCCGCAGCACATAGAGCGGGCTGCCGCCGCCGATGCCCAACCCGCGCCGCTGTCCGATCGTATAATGGATCACCCCGCGATGGGTGCCCAAGACGGTGCCCTGCTGGTCGACGATCTCACCGGGATCTGCGGCACCGGGGCGCAGCTTCTCGATCACCGCGGCATAGTCGCCGTTGGGGACAAAGCAGATATCCTGGCTGTCGGGCTTGTCTGCGACGGACAGGCCGTAATCGGCGGCCAGGGCGCGCGTCTCGGCCTTGCTGACCAGATGGCCCAAGGGAAAGCGCAGGAAATTCACCTGTTCCTGGGTGGTCGAGAACAGGAAATAGCTCTGATCGCGGTTCGGGTCGGCCGCCATGTGCAATTCGGCGCGATGCGCGCCGTCCTTGCGCTGGATGTAATGGCCGGTCGCCATGCAGTCGGCATCCAGGTCGCGCGCGGTTTCCAGCAGGTCGCGGAACTTGACCCGCTCGTTGCAGCGGATGCAGGGAACGGGCGTCGCGCCGGCCAGATAGGCATCGGCGAATTCGTCGATGACCGATTCGCGGAACTTGTTCTCGTAATCCAGGACATAATGGGGAAAGCCCATGCGTTCGGCCACGCGACGGGCATCGTGGATGTCCTGGCCCGCGCAGCACGCGCCTTTCTTGGCCAGTGCAGCGCCGTGGTCATACAGCTGCAGCGTGACCCCGATGACGTCATAGCCTTCGGATTTCAGCTGCGCCGCAACGACGGAACTGTCCACGCCCCCCGACATCGCCACGACGACACGCGTCTGCGCAGGGGATTTTGCAAAACCAAGGCTGTTCAGTTCGGTCGCGGGCGCATCGGCACGCAGGGCAGCGGTCAGGGTCATGGATGATCTTTCGGCCCGCCAGGGGCGGTGCTGGTCGGGCGGCAAAGGGATTTGCGTCAAAATATAGGCAAATTGGTCGGATTCTCAACCCCGGCCGGGGTCGAAATCCCGATCAGGCTAACCGTGCCTTAAGTGCTTTCGACCAGAACTTGCAGAACGTGACGGAAGGACGCTGCAATGTTCGTGAAAAAGACCACAGGCCCGCGGATCGTGACACTGGCGGATGGGCGCATCCTCAGCGTGGCGGATCTGCCGATGGCCGACACCAGATGGGTCGCCAGCCGCAAGCAGACGGTCGTGCTGGCGGTGTCGCACGGGCTGATCAGCCGCGACGACGCGCTGCGCCGCTATGGCCTGTCGGAGGAGGAGTTCGACGGCTGGTGCACCGCGGTCGCGCGCCACGGAAAGGCGGCTTTGAAGGTGACGGCGCTTCAAAAGTATAGACAACCATAAGGTGCATGACGCAGAAGGAATGCAAGTGGTAACGACATATTAACCTGTTCGTCAGATTGTCGGGACATGACCTTCGGCGAATCGGGGAAAGACCAAGCCATGCGAATCCTTCTGGTAGAAGACGACCCAAGCACTGCACGGGCGATCGAACTGATGCTGACGGCGGCCAGCTACAACGTGTTCCTGACCGACATGGGCGAGGAGGGGATCGATCTGGCCAAGCTGTACGATTACGATCTGATCCTGCTGGATCTGGACCTGCCCGACATGCACGGGATGGAGGTCCTGCGCCATCTGCGCCTGGCCCGCATCGACACGCCGATCCTGATCCTGACCGGGTCCGACGACACGGAAAGCAAGTTGCGCGGCTTCGGCTTCGGCGCGGACGATTACATGACCAAGCCCTTCAACCGCGAAGAGCTGCAGGCTCGCATCCAGGCGATCATCCGCCGCTCCAAGGGGCACAGCCAGGCGCTGATCCGGACCGGAGAGATCACCGTCAACCTGGACGCCCGTTCGGTCGAGGTGAAGGGCAAGCCGGTGAACCTGACCGGCAAGGAATACCAGATCCTGGAACTGCTGAGCCTGCGCAAGGGCACGACCTTGACCAAGGAGATGTTTCTGAACCACCTGTACGGCGGCATGGACGAACCCGAACTGAAGATCATCGACGTGTTCATCTGCAAGCTGCGCAAGAAGCTGTCCGAGGCCTTGGGCGGCGAGAGCCACATCGAGACGGTCTGGGGCCGCGGCTATGTCCTGCGCGATCCGGGTCCGGGGCAGGCGGAACGTCTGGCGATCGGGGCCTGATACGGGGCTTCTGGACGATTGCCTGCCCTTGGGCGATACCCACATCTGAGACGGTCGCGTGTTTCGGCCGGATGCGGATGATGGGGGCGGCGATGGCGCAGGACAAGTCGGTGGGGCAACCGGACCGGAAGATGGATCGCGGTCAGGCCGCGGACCGCATTGCGGATCTGGCGGCGCGGGTCGCCGCCGCGAACCAGGCCTATCACGCCGAGGACGCACCGCAGATATCGGACGCTGAATACGACGCGCTCAAGGCGCAGCTGGCGGCGCTGGAGCGGGACTTTCCCGATCTGGCGCTGCCCGACAGCCCGACCGGCAAGGTCGGCGCCGCCCCGGCCGACGGCTTCGGCAAGATCGTCCACGCGCAACGCATGATGTCGTTGGGCAATGCCTTCACCGAGGGCGACGTCGCCGACTTCACCGCCCGCGTCCGCAGCTTTCTGGGCCTTGCCCCCGACATGCCCCTGGAGGTGACGGCCGAGCCGAAGATCGACGGCCTGTCCCTGTCGCTGCGCTACGAGGGCGGCGTGCTGGTCCATGCCGCGACCCGCGGCGATGGCGTGGTGGGAGAGAACGTGACCGCCAACGCCCGCACGATTTCCGACATCCCCCACCAACTGGAGGGTGACGTCCCCGCCATCCTTGAGGTGCGCGGCGAGGTCTACATGGGGCATGACGACTTTGCGGCACTGAACGATGCGGGGCGGGTCTTTGCCAATCCGCGCAACGCGGCTGCGGGATCGCTGCGCCAGATCGACCCGACGGTGACCGCGCGCCGGCCGCTGCGCTTCTTCGCCTATGGCTGGGGGCAGCTGTCCGAACCGCTGGCGCCGACGCAGATGGCCTCCGTGGAGCGGCTGGCCGCCTTGGGGTTCCAAACCAATCCGCTGACGCGCCTGTGCACCGACACCGCGCAGATGATTGCCACCTGGGCCGAGATCGAACAGCAGCGCGCCACCCTGGGCTATGACATCGACGGCGTGGTCTACAAGGTGAACGACCTTGCGTTCCAGGGGCGGCTTGGCTTTCGGTCCACCACGCCCCGATGGGCCTTGGCGCACAAGTTTCCGGCCGAGACCGCCTGGACCCGGCTGGAGCGGATCGAGATCCAGGTCGGTCGCACGGGCGCCCTGTCCCCCGTCGCGCGGCTGGAGCCCGTGACCGTGGGCGGCGTGGTCGTGTCAAACGCGACCCTGCACAACGAAGATTACATCGCCGGGCAGGACAGTTCTGGCGCGCCCATCCGTGACGGTCGCGACATCCGCGAGGGGGACTGGGTCAAGATCTATCGCGCCGGCGACGTGATCCCCAAGATCGCCGATGTCGACCTGTCGCGCAGGCCCGCGGACAGCGTGCCCTATGTCTTTCCGTCGCACTGCCCCGAATGTGGGTCCGAGGCGATCCGCGAGCCGGGCGACAGCGTGCGCCGCTGTACCGGCGGCCTGGTCTGCCCCGCGCAGGCCGTCGAGAAGCTGAAGCATTTCGTCAGCCGCGCGGCCTTCGACATCGATGGGCTGGGCGCCAAGCAGATCGAGATGTTCTTCGCAGACGACCAGCTGCCCATCCGCGAGCCCGCCGACATCTTCACCCTGGCCGATCGCGACGCCCGGAACTTCACCAAGCTGAAGAACCGCGAGGGGTTCGGCGAACGCTCGGCCGAAAAGCTGTTCGCCGCGATCGAGGATCGCCGTTCGATCCCCATGGCCCGGCTGATCTTTGCCCTGGGCATCCGCCATGTGGGCGAGGTCGCGGCCGCGACCCTGGCCCGCCATTTCCACGACTGGCCTGCCTTGATCGCCGCCATCGACGGGGCGGTACGGGAGCCCGCCTTTGCCGCCCCGGACGACAAGGCCCGTCGCGCGACGTTGGCCGACAGCCCGAACTGGGCCGAGCTGACCGGCATCGACGGCATCGGCGCGGTGCTGGTCGATTCGCTGGTGACGACGTTCGCGCAGCCGACAGAACGCGCCAGCATCGACCGGCTGGCGACCCTTCTGGACATCCGGCCGGTGGATACCGCTAACGCGGTGCAGACCGAGATTTCCGGCAAGACGCTGGTCTTCACCGGTACGCTGGAGCGGATGACCCGCGCCGAGGCCAAGGCGCGGGCCGAGGCGATGGGGGCCAAGGTCGCGGGGTCCGTCAGCGCCAAGACCGACCTGCTGATCGCGGGGCCCGGGGCGGGGTCCAAGGCCGCCAAGGCCGAGGCCCTGGGCGTCACCGTCATCGACGAGGACGAATGGCTGCGCATCGCGGGGGTCGGATGACCGCGCCCAAGGGCCGCCCGCCCGCGTTGTTCCCGCTGTTCGCGGCCATCGACACGCTGCCCGGCATCGGCCCCAAGGGCCGCGCCGCGCTGGAACAGATGGGCATCGACAAGCCGCGCGACCTGGTCCTGACGCTGCCGGTCAGCGGCATCACCCGCCGCCGCATCGCGCGCATCGCCGACGCCCGCGCGCCCGAGATCGTGACGATCACGGTGACCGTCACGCGCCACCACCCGCCCCAGGTCCGCGGCCGCCCGTTCCGGGTGCATTGCACCGACGGAGAGGGCGACCTGACGCTGGTGTTCTTCCGTCCGCGCGACAACTGGATCGAAAGCCAACTGCCCGTGGGCGCGCGCCGCATCCTCAGCGGCAAGCTGGAACTGTTCGACGGGCTGGCCCAGATGGTGCATCCCGACCACATCCTGGCGGATTGCGAGGCGCTGCCGCCCAGCTTCGAGCCCGTCTATCCCCTGTCGGCGGGGCTGACGCAGAAGGGCATGGCCAAGGCCGTCGATGCCGCGCTGTCCCGGCTGCCCGCGGTCGAGGAATGGATCGACCCGCAGCTGATCGCGCAGCGCGGCTGGCCTTCATTCGCCGAGGCGCTGCATCAGGCGCATGCGCCGCAATCGCCCGGCGCGCTGTCGCCCGACAGCCCGGCGCGGGCGCGGCTGGCCTATGACGAATTTCTGGCCCATCAGATGACCTTGGCACTGGTGCGGCGGGACAAGCGGCGGCTGAAGGGGCGGGCCAGTGCGGGTGACGGCGCCCTGCGCGCGCGGGTGCTGCAAAGCCTGCCCTGGCCGCCCACGGGCGCTCAGACCCGCGCGATCGCCGAGATCGCCGATGACATGGCCAGCGCGCGCCGCATGAACCGCCTGCTGCAGGGCGATGTCGGCGCGGGCAAGACGCTGGTCGCGCTGATGGCCGCCCTGGTCGCGGTCGAGGCCGGGGGCCAGGCCGTGCTGATGGCGCCCACCGAGATCCTGGCCCGCCAGCATGCCCGCGCGCTGGAACCGCTGGCGCGTGCGGCAGGGGTGCGGCTGGCCGCGCTGACCGGGCGTGACAAGCGCGACCTGCGCGGCCAGATCCTGACCGATCTGGCGGATGGAACCATCGACATCCTGGTCGGCACTCATGCGGTGTTCCAGAAGGACGTGACCTTCCACGACCTGCGCCTGGCCATCATTGACGAACAGCACCGCTTCGGTGTGGCCCAACGGCTGGAGCTGTCGGCCAAGGGCGACGTGCCGCCCGACATGCTGATCATGACCGCGACGCCCATCCCCCGCTCGCTGGCCCTGTCGCAATATGGCGATCTGGACGTGTCGGTGCTGGACGAAAAGCCGCCGGGGCGCCAGCCCATCACCACGGTGATGATCGCGGACACGCGGTTGGACCAGGTCACCGAACGCCTGCGCGCCGCGATGGCGCAGGGCGCGCGTGCCTATTGGGTCTGCCCCCTGGTCGAGGAGAGCGAGGTCACCGACCTGACCGCGGCAGAGGCGCGGTTCACCCATCTGCGGGCGATCTTCGGCGACAGGGTGCGGCTGATCCACGGCCAGATGCCCCCCGACCAACGCGACGCTGCGATGGCCGATTTCGCCGACGGCACGGCGCAGCTGCTGGTCGCCACCACCGTGATCGAGGTGGGCGTGGACGTGCCGCAGGCCACGATCATGGTGATCGAACGCGCCGAAAGCTTTGGCTTGGCGCAGCTGCACCAGCTGCGGGGTCGGGTCGGGCGCGGGGCAGGGGCCTCGACCTGTCTGCTGATGTATCATGGGCCCTTGAACGAGACCGGGGCTCGCCGCCTGACCACGCTGCGCGACACCGAGGACGGGTTCCGCATCGCGGAGGTCGACCTCGAGATGCGGGGCGCGGGCGATGTGATCGGCACCGCGCAATCGGGCCTGCCGCGGTTCCGCATCGCGGACCTAGAACACCAGGCCGGGCTGATGGCCGTGGCGCGCCAGGACGCACGGTCGCTGCTGGAACGCGACCCCACACTGGAGACCCCGCGGGGGCAGGCGCTGCGGCTGTTGATGTGGCTGATGCAGCAGGATCAGGCGATTCGACTGATCCAAGTCGGCTGACAAGGCGGAATGTTCTTAAAAAGTTCTTTACCGAATCGAGAGAACATGAGAACAAAGAGGCAACAGAGAGGAGTTGCCGTCATGACCAAAGACACCGCCATCGATCTGATCGGGGCCGCCGCGCTCAGCCTGACCACCATTGTCCTGCTGTGGCTGCCCGCCATGCTGCAGGTCTGACCGACTGCCCCGCGACGCAGGGATGGCGCCCCGCCTGTGCGCCATCCGTCCCCAAAGCTCGCGCACCTGGCCGGCCCCGCAGGGGGCCGGCCCTTTTCATACGGATGCCTTGTCCAGCGCCTCCAGCGTGGCGTCCCAGGCCAGCAGGATCGACGGATGGCGGTTGGGATAGGCGCGCGCGGGCGTCAGTGCCTCGAGGTCGGAAAAGGGCGCGTCGGGGGCGGGTGCATCCTGGGTCAGCATCGCGCGCAGCTGATCGCGCGCCTGCACGATGCCCGCCCGGTCCATGCCGATCACCGCCTGCCCCAGCACGGATGCCGAAGCCTGACCCAGGGCGCAGGCCCGCACCTCCTGCGCGAAATCGCTGATGCGGCCATCGGCCATCGACAGGTGCACTGTCACGGACGATCCGCATTGCGGCGACCGGCGCTGTACGCTGGCCTGCGCGTCGTCCAGCCGGCCCTGGTGGGGGATGGCGGTCGTCAGCGCGAGGATGCGTCGCGAGTAAAGCTGCATCAGATCGGTTTCGGCCATGCGTCATCCCTTGGGGTTTCATCAGCGCGGGTCGATGAGTAGATAGGGATGGCCATGCCGAAAGGAAACCCGATGTTCGACCCCCTCAGCCTGAAATATGACGCGGCCGGCCTGATCCCCGCCATCGCGCAGGACGCCGCCTCGGGCGAGGTGCTGATGATGGCCTGGATGAACGCCGACGCCGTGGCCCGGACGCTGGAGACGGGGCGTGTGACCTATTGGTCGCGGTCGCGGTCGTCGTTCTGGATCAAGGGCGAAAGCTCGGGCCACGTCCAGGCGCTGGTCGAGATGCGCGTCGATTGCGACCGCGACTGTCTGCTGGTGCTGGTCGATCAGACCGGGCCCGCCTGCCACACGAACCGGCGCAGCTGCTTTTACTCCGGCATCCGGGACGGGGCCGAGGTCGTGCTGACCGAACCGATGGTCTAAAGCCCGACCATGCGGCGGATGTCGTCGGGGGACGCGCCGTCCGCCCGGTACTGGCGGATCGCGCGGGCATCGTCGCGTTTCGCCAGCCGCCGCCCCGCCGTGTCACGGATCAGCCGGTGGTGCAGATAGGCCGGCGTCGGCAGGTCCAGCAGGTGCTGCAGCAGCACGTGGATATGAGTCGACGCGAACAGGTCCATCCCCCGTGTCACCAGCGTGATCCCCTGTGCGGCGTCGTCCACGACAACCGCCAGATGATAGGACGTGCCCATCCCCCGGCGCGACAGGACCACGTCGCCGATGCCCCCCAGGAACTGCTGACGGGTCAGGATGTGGCTTTGGCCTTGATCCGTGAACCCGATGCTGTCCAGCCCAAGCGCGTCGAAGGCGCGACCGGCGTCCAGCCGGATCACGTCGTCGGGGCCGGCATCGCGCAGGTCGCGGTGGCGGCAGGTGCCCGGATAGATCAGGCCATCCGGCCCGGCGGGCAGGGCGCCCTCCTGCGGGGCGGACAGCGCCGCGCGAATATCGCCCCGGCGGCAGCGGCAGGGATAGGTCAGCGGCACCAGCCGCGCCAGCGCGTCCTGATAGGCGGGCATGCGGTCGGACTGGCGCATGGGCCGCGGCCAGTCCAGGCCGAGCCAAGCCAGGTCCTCGAAGATCGCGGCCTCGTATTCCGGGCGACAGCGGTCGGGGTCGATATCCTCGATCCGCAGGTGGAAATCCCCCTGCGCCGCCGCGGTCAGGGCGGAAAACGCATGGCCCAGGTGCAGCAGCCCCGTGGGCGACGGCGCGAACCGTGTTACTGGGCGGCCAGCCATGCGTTGAAATCGTCCTTGGCGCGCTGCGTGTAGGCGGGATAGCGGTCCTTGCGGCCGCGGCGACCCGACCGGCTGTCGGGCAGGGGCGGGAACAGGCCAAAGTTCACGTTCATCGGCTGGAAGGTCTTGGCCTCGGCCCCGCCGGTGATGTGGTTGACCAGCGCGCCCATCGCGGTGGTGAAAGGCGGCGGCGCCAGATCGCGCCCCAGGGCCTGGGCCGCGGCCATCCTGCCTGCCAGCAGCCCCATCGCGGCGCTTTCGACGTATCCCTCGACCCCGGTGATCTGCCCGGCAAAGCGCAGGTTCGGCGCCAGGCGCAGGCGCATGCGGTCGTCCAGCAGCGTCGGGGAGTTCAGGAAGCTGTTGCGGTGGATGCCGCCAAGCCGGGCAAAGCCGGCATTCTGCAGGCCAGGGATCATCCGGAACACCTGGGTCTGCGCGCCGTATTTCATCTTGGTCTGAAAGCCCACGATATTGTACAGCGTACCCAGCGCGTTGTCGCGGCGCAGCTGGACCACGGCATAGGCCTTTTCCTGAGGCTTGTGGGCATTGGTCAGGCCCACGGGCTTCATCGGACCGTGGCGCAGGGTCTCGCGGCCGCGTTCGGCCATGACCTCGATGGGCAGGCAGCCATCGAAATAGCCCGCGGTCTCGCCCTCGTGGAACTCGGTCTTGTCGGCGGCCAGAAGCGCGTCGATGAAGGCCTCGTATTCGTCGCGGTTCATCGGGCAGTTGATATAGGCCTTCTGCTCGGCCTCCGTCTCGCCCTTGTCATAGCGCGACTGCTCCCAGGCGATCGACATGTCGATCGTGTCGGCATGCACGATGGGCGCAATGGCGTCGAAGAAGGCCAGCGCGTCCGTCCCTGTCACGCCGCGGATCGCCCCGGCCAGCGCGTCCGAGGTCAGCGGCCCCGTCGCCACGATCCAGTTGCCGGTGCCGGGCAGTTCGGTGATCTCTCCGGGAACGATGGTGATCAGCGGCTCCGCCTTCAACGCGGCGGTGACGGCGGCCGAAAAGGCCTCGCGGTCCACGGCCAGCGCGCCGCCCGCGGGCAGGCGGTGGCGGCCCGCCATCTCCATGATCAGACCGCCGGCGGCCCGCATCTCCCAGTGCAGCTGGCCGACGGCGTTCATCACGTCGTCATCGGACCGGAAGCTGTTCGAACAGACCATCTCTGCGCAGTCGCCGGTCTTGTGGGCAAAGGTTTCGACCTGCGGGCGCATCTCGTGCAGCACGACGGGCACGCCCATCCGGGTGATCTGCCAGGCGGCTTCCGATCCGGCAAGGCCGGCACCGATGATGTGGACGGGTTCCATGCGTGTCTCCTTGACGGGTGGGCTAGCAAGGCCTTGGCGGAATGGAAAGGGGCGGCGCCGTCGGCACCGCCCCCAGGGTCATGCGACCGATCCGCGCGGGATCAGGCCTCGGCGGCTGCCTCGGCGGCGTCGCCGTCCTCTGCATCATCCTCGGCGCGCAGGGCCGACGGTGCGGCCAGGTTCGCGATGACGAAGTCGCGGTCGATCGTCGCCTTGGCGCCGTTCGGCAGCGTGACGTCGCTGATGTGGATGGTGTCGCCGATCTGGCGGCCTTCCAGGTCCACGGTCAGGTGATCGGGGATGTCACCCGCGGTCACGACCAGCTCGACCTCGGGACGCACGGTGACGAGGGTGCCGCCGCGCTTGAGGCCGGGGCACTTGTCCTCGTTGATGAATTCGACCGGGATGAACAGGTTCACCTTGGACGTGCGGCGCAGGCGCATGAAGTCGATGTGGATCGGCAGATCCTTGACGACGTCGCGCTGGACGCCGCGGCAGATGACGCGGACATCGTCCTGGCCCTCGACCTGCAGGTTCCACAGCGTGGACATGAAGCGGCCGGCGCGCAGCGTGGTCAGCAGCTTGTTGAAGTCGAACGCGATCGAGACGGGCTCTTTGCCGTCGCCATACACGATACCGGGCACCTTGCCTTCGCGGCGGGTCTGGCGGGCGGCCCCCTTGCCTGACCCCGCGCGTGCCTCGGCCACCAGATTCGGAATCTCTTTGGCCATTTTCTTAATCCTTAACCATGATTGAAGACGCCACCCTCCAAGGGTGCGTGGCGCCAAGCGGTGCCCTTAGCGCAGACCGGCCCGGATGTGAAGTCAGAAATGCCACGCCGCGCGACGCATGCGCGCAGGTGAATTGACTTGCCGGTCCCCCCGGCCCTATGGGCCGACAGGGCCTGCGCGCAAGGCGTGGGCGGGGCTTGGGGGCAGCGGTGGACAAGACGCAGGCGCGGCTGATGTCGGTGGACTATCTGCGGGTGGTGCTGGCCGCCTTCGTGGTCGTCGCGCATTCGGGCCTGGCCCGAGAGACGTTCCGGAGCTGGGGCGATGCGGGCCTGGTCGCGCTGGCCACGGGCAACAGCGTGCTGCGCGTCGCGGTGCCGGTCTTCACGCTGATCGCGGGGTATTTCCTGGCATCGGTGCTGCGGCGGGCGCGGCTGTCGGATTGGGTGGGGCATCTGCTGGTGCTCTATGCCGTCTGGTCCGTGGTCTATCTGCTGTTCCTGTCGCCCTATTACACGAACCGGCCCCTTGGGCTGACCGCGACCGAACTGACGCTCGGCTTCATGCACCTGTGGTTTCTGGAGGGGCTGGCGATCTCCGGCGTGATCCTGGGCGCGGTGCGGCTGCTGGGATCGGGGGCCGTCGTCGCGTCGGCGATCGTGCTGGGGCTGGTGGGGGTCGCGCTGCAATACGCGCGTATGACCGGCCTGTCCGAGATGCCCGTCGAACATTATCGCAACGGCCCCTTCTACCTCTATCCCTATCTGGTGATGGGCTGGTTGATGGCCGTGCATCCGCCGCGCCTGTCGACGGCCCTTCTGTGGGCGATGGTCGCGGGGGGGCTGGCCCTGACCATCGGCGAAAGCCTGTACTGGCTGCGCCGCATCGGAGAGGAGCCGCTGCTGGAGATCCCGGTCGGCCACCTGATCCTGTGTCCGGCGCTGCTGCTGCTGGTCATGCGGCTGCGGGTGCCCGACACGGCGCTGCCCTTGGGGCGGGCGGCGGCGGGGATCTATGTGCTGCACGTGATCGTGCTGCAGGGGCTGCCGAAATTGGGGGTGGACCACCCCGGCGTCACGGCGGTCCTGGGGATCGCCCTGCCGTTCCTGCTGGTCTGGGGCGTCAGCCTCGCGGGCCGACGCCACCGCTGGTTGTCGCGCCTGTTCTAGGCCGGCTGGCCGATCTGGTATTCGTCCAGGAAGTCGCGCGGGATCAGCAGATGCTTGGGCCCGATATTGTCCAGGTCGCGTTCGCCGCACAGCGCCATGCTGATGTCCAGCTCCTTGCGGATGATCTCCAGCGCGCGGGTCACGCCGGCCTCTCCCATCGCGCCCAGCCCGTGCAGCCAGGCCCGTCCGATCCAGGTGCCGTGCGCGCCAAGCGCCAGCGCCTTGAGCACGTCCTGACCCGACCGGATGCCGCTGTCCATGTGGACCTCGACCCGGTCGCCCACCGCCTTGACGATATGGGGCAGCATCCGGATCGACGACAGGGCACCGTCCAGCTGTCGCCCGCCATGGTTGCTGACGATGATCGCATCGGCGCCGAAATCGGCGGCCATGCGGGCGTCTTCGGGGTCCAAGATGCCCTTCAGGATCAGCTTGCCACCCCACATGTCGCGGATCCTGGCGATCTTGTCCCAGTCCAGGCGCTCGTCGAACTGCTCGGCCGTCCAGCTCATCAGGCTGGAGGTGTCGCCCACGCCCTTGGCATGACCCACGATGTTGCCGAAGAAGCGGCGCTTGGTCTTCAGCATGCCCATGCCCCACCGCCAGCGGGTGGACAGGTCCAGCATCGTGGGCAGGGTCATCTTGGGTGGCGCGGACAGGCCGTTCTTCAAGTCCTTGTGCCGTTGGCCAAGGATCTGCAGGTCCAGCGTCAGGACCAGCGCGCTGCAGTTGGCGGCCTTGGCGCGTTCGATGATGGCGGCAACGAAATCCTGGTCCTTCATCACGTACAACTGGAACATGAAGGGCGCCGTCGTGTGCGCGGCCACGTCCTCGATCGAACAGATCGACATGGTGGACAGACAGAACGGCACGCCGAACTTCTCGGCCGCGCGGGCGGCGTGGATCTCTCCGTCGGCATGCTGCATGCCTGTCATGCCGACCGGAGCCAGCGCCACCGGCATGGTCACTGCCTGACCCGCCATCTGCCGCGACAGACGGCGGTCGGACATGTCCACGGCGACCTTCTGGCGCAGCTTCAGCCGCGCGAAATCGGTCGTGTTGTCGCGAAAGGTCTGTTCGGTATAGCTGCCCGATTCCGCATAATCGTAGAACATCTTGGGCGTGCGGGCGCGGTGCATCCGCTTGAGATCGTCGATGCAGGTGATGACGGGCATGGCATGGCCTTTCGCGAACTGGTCAAAACTTATTACCAGTTGCGCGGACCTCTGGCAATCACCCGCCCGCGCGTCCCCGCAGGCCCGGATCGACCACCGGGCCGCGCAGCGCATCGGCCCGCGCCTGCAGGGCGGCTGCACGGGCGGCGGTCGCATCCTCCAGCGGTGCGGGGTCGGTGCGGGCCGCGGTCGCATGGGCGGGCAGGGCGGGTTCGGCCAGCGCCTGTTCCGTCGGCAGCAGGCGGGGATAGTCCCCGTCGGCGGTGCAGGCGGCCAGCGTCAGCGCAAGGATCAGGGCGTGTCTCATGGCGGCGACGATACGCGGGCCGGGGGCGTCCGGCAACGCCTTCCCTCGGCCGTGGCCGCGCGCTAGACACGGGGCCATGGCCCGCACCACCGGTTCCCGCGCCGAAATCACCGGCCCCCTGATCCGCGACAAGGCCCGCCGCCTGTTCGCGCGGCAAGGCTATGCCGCCGTGTCGATGCGCCAGATCGCGGCCGCCGTGGGCGTGCAGGCCGGCGCGCTTTACGCCTATACGCCCGACAAGCAGGCGCTGCTGGCCGACCTGCTGGAAAGCCATATGCAGGAGCTGCTGGGCGCCTGGTCGGACGATCCGGCGGCCGATCCGCTGGGGCGGCTGGAACGCTTCGTGCGGTTCCACATCGATTTCAGCCTGGATCACAGCGACGCGGTGTTCCTGTCCTACATGGAGCTGCGCAACCTGACGCCCGACAATTTCGCCCGCATCGCGGCGCTGCGGGGCCGGTACGAGGCCGCGTTGGAGCAGATTCTCCGTGCCGGGGTCGCCTCCCGCTCCATGAGGATCGAGGATCCTAAGCTGACCACGCTGGCCCTGATCGCGATGCTGACCGGGGTGACGAACTGGTACCGCGAGGGCGGGCGCCTGGACCGGGGCCGCATCGCCCAGATCTACTGGGGGCTGGCCCGCGGCGCGGTGGGCGCCTGAAGGCGCTTGCTGCCCCCCGCGCCATGCCGGATAATCGCGCCCATGTCCCTGCCCCCCGGTTTCCTTGACGAGATTCGCAACCGCGTCCCGATCAGCCGGGTGATCGGCAAGAAGGTCACGTGGGATCTGCGCAAGTCGAACCAGGCGCGCGGCGACTGGTGGGCACCGTGCCCCTTCCACCAGGAAAAGTCCGCCAGCTTTCACTGCGACGACCAGAAGGGCTATTATTACTGCTTCGGCTGTCAGGCCAAGGGCGACGCCATCGGTTTCCTGCGCGACCATGACGGGATGGAGTTCATGGAGGCGGTCAAGCTCTTGGCCGCCGAAGCCGGGCTGACCATGCCCGAACCCGACCCCCGTGCCCGCGAAAAGACCGACAGGCGGACGCGGCTGCTGGAGGTGACGGAGGCCGCCTGCCGCTGGTTCCGCCTGCAGTTGCAGACCGGCGCCGCGGCGGATGCGCGCGATTACCTGGACCGCCGCGGCCTGGACGCGGCCGCACTGGACCGGTTCGAGATCGGCTTTGCCCCCGATCACCGCACCGCCCTGACCGCGGCCCTGCGCGACAAGGGCTTTGCCGAAGACCAGATCGTCGAGGCCGGCATGTCCGCCCGGCCCGAAGGCGGCGGCGCGGCCTATGACCGGTTCCGGGGGCGCATCATCTTTCCGATCCGCGACGGACAGGGCCGCTGCATCGGCTTCGGCGGCCGGGCGATGGACCCGAACGCGCGGGCGAAATACCTCAACAGCCCGGAAACGCCGCTTTTTGACAAGGGGCGCAACCTGTACAATCTGGGCCCTGCGCGCAGCGCGGTCGCCAAGGGTCAGCGGCTGGTCGTGGCCGAAGGCTACATGGACGTGATCGCCCTGGCCCGCGCGGGGTTCGAGGGGGCGGTGGCCCCCCTGGGCACCGCCATCACCGAGGAGCAACTGCGCCTGATGTGGCGCGTCTCACCCGAACCGGTGATCGCGCTAGACGGCGATGCGGCGGGCCAGCGCGCGGCGCAGCGGCTGATCGACCTGGCGTTGCCGCTGACCGGACCCGAACAGGCACTGCGCTTTGTCATTTTGCCCGCGGGGCAGGATCCCGACGATCTGATCAAGGCATCCGGCCCGGGCGCGATGGGGGCGCTGCTGGATCAGGCACGGCCCATGCTGGACCTGCTCTGGGGGCGCGAGACGCAGGGGCAGGTCTTCGACAGTCCGGAACGCAAGGCGGCCCTGGATCGCCGCCTGGCCGAAGCTGTCGCCCGCATCCCCGATGAACGCACCCGCGCGCTGTACTCCGAGGATATCCGGCGCAAGCAGTGGGAGCTGTTCGGCGGTGGCGCCCGCAAGACCACCCCGCGGGGGGGCGCGGCCGGGCGTGGCCCGGCCCGGCGCCAAGGGGCCTCGATGGCCCCGCGGGCGCCGTCCCTGCCGGTGGGGATCAACGTCCCGGAGCAGGGAGAGGGGACGCTGGAGGGCGCTGCCTTGCTGATCTGTGCGTTGCGCCCTTCGGTCGTGGCGCATGTCGAGGCGCGTCTTGAACGCGTGCTGCCGCGCGACCCGGACCGCGCGGCGCTGCTTCATGATCTGCTGACCCACACCGACAGCCCGGCCGGGCGGCGCGGCCTTGAAACCCTGCGCCGCGACGCCCATCTGGGCCTGACGCCCGCAATCATCGAACGGAAGGACGACGACGGCGCCGTGACGATGCTGCTGGATCTTCTGGACCGCATCGAGGTCGCGCGCGCCACGACGCACGAACTGCCCCGCGCCGAATCCGAGATCCAGGGAGAGGCCGATGAGGGACTGACATGGCGCATCAGCCAGATCACCCGCGCCCGCCACCGGGCCGAGAACCCCGAGATGGAGACGTCGGGCGACATGAACGAGGATCGCGACGCCATGTCGGCGCAATTGTCGGATTGGCTGTCGGGCCAGATCTGGCGCAAGCCGCCCCGGCGGTGACCGCGATTCGCAACCCCCGGGGGTTGCGAATCATCAGCGCGCCCGGCCTTTGATTCGGCCGGGAAGCACGTTAGAACCGAAGCAACTTTGCGACGATTCGCACGCACATGCGAATCACCCGCCCACGATCTCGCCGAGAAGGAGCCCTGGATGGCCGCCAAGGACGATGACCACGACAAGACCGACAAGGACGACAATGCCCATACGCTGGACATGAGCCAGGCGGCGGTCAAGAAAATGATCGCCGAGGCACGCGAGCGTGGCTACATCACCTACGACCAGCTGAACGCCGTCCTGCCGCCCGAGCAGGTCAGCAGCGAGCAGATCGAGGACGTCATGTCAATGCTGTCCGAAATGGGCATCAACGTCATCGAGGACGACGACGCCGCCGAGGAGTCGGAGGGCGGGGCCATCGTCACCACCGGGTCCGGGTCGCGCGAACTGGCCGTGTCGGCCAGCGAGACCGAAAAGCTGGACCGCACCGACGACCCCGTCCGCATGTATCTGCGCGAGATGGGATCGGTCGAGTTGCTCTCCCGCGAGGGCGAGATCGCCATCGCCAAGCGGATCGAGGCGGGCCGCAACACCATGATCGCGGGCCTGTGCGAGAGCCCGCTGACGTTCAAGGCCATCACGCTGTGGCGCGAGGAGCTTCTGGACGAAGAGATCCTGCTGCGCGACGTCATCGACCTCGAGACCACCTTCGGCCAGTCCATGGACGACGAGGAGGCCGAGGAGGTCGAACTGACCGTCGAGGGCGAGGCCAGCCCTGCCGCGACCAAGCGCGAGGAGTTCGACGCCGACGGCAACCCGCTGCGCGTCGAGGATGACGAGGACGAGGACGAGGGCGCCAACCTGTCGCTAGCCGCGATGGAGGCAAGCCTCAAGCCCAAGGTCCTGGAGACGCTGGAAGCCATCGCCCATCACTACGAGGGGCTGGCCGACATGCAGGACCAGCGCATGTCCGCGACGCTGAACGAGGACAACAGCTTCTCGGCCAGTGCCGAGAGCGACTATCAGAACCTGCGGTCGGAAATCGTCGTCCTGGTGAACTCGCTGCACCTCAACAGCGGCCGGATCGAGGCGCTTGTCGATCAGCTTTACGGCATCAACCGCCGGATCGTCACCATCGACAGCGGCATGGTCAAGCTGGCCGACGCGGCCCGCATCAACCGCCGCGAGTTCATCGACGCCTATCGCGGCAGCGAACTGGACCCGAACTGGGTGGACCGCATGTCCGCGCAGGCCGGGCGCGGCTGGCAGGCGCTGTTCGACCGGTCGCGCGACCAGGTCGAGCGTCTGCGCGGCGACATGGCCGAGGTCGGCCAGTATGTCGGCGTGGATATCGAGGAGTTCCGCCGCATCGTGGCCCAGGTCCAGCGCGGCGAGAAGGAGGCCCGTCAGGCCAAGAAGGAGATGGTCGAGGCCAACCTGCGCCTGGTCATCTCGATCGCCAAGAAATACACGAACCGCGGCCTGCAGTTCCTGGACCTGATCCAGGAGGGCAACATCGGCCTGATGAAGGCCGTGGACAAGTTCGAATACCGCCGCGGCTACAAGTTTTCGACCTATGCGACCTGGTGGATCCGTCAGGCGATCACCCGGTCCATCGCGGATCAGGCGCGGACGATCCGCATCCCGGTCCACATGATCGAGACGATCAACAAGCTGGTCCGCACCGGCCGCCAGATGCTGCACGAGATCGGCCGCGAACCGACCCCCGAGGAACTTGCCGAGAAGCTGCAGATGCCGCTGGAGAAGGTCCGCAAGGTGATGAAGATCGCCAAGGAGCCGATCAGCCTGGAGACCCCGATCGGGGACGAGGAGGACAGCCAGCTTGGCGATTTCATCGAGGACAAGAACGCCGTCCTGCCGCTGGACAGCGCCATCCAGGAGAACCTCAAGGAGACCACGACCCGCGTCCTGGCAAGCCTGACGCCGCGCGAGGAACGGGTGCTGCGCATGCGCTTCGGCATCGGCATGAACACCGACCACACCCTGGAGGAGGTCGGCCAGCAGTTCAGCGTGACCCGCGAACGCATCCGCCAGATCGAGGCCAAGGCATTGCGCAAGCTGAAGCATCCGTCGCGGAGCAGAAAGCTGCGGTCCTTCCTTGACCAGTGATCTGGACGACCTGCAGGGCCTGGGCTTTGTCCTCTACCGCAGCACCGCGCGTGCTGGTCTGGACGGCTCGGCCATGCAGGACATCCTGCGCACCGCGCGCCATCGCAACCAGTCGCTTGGCCTGACCGGATGCCTGCACCACGAGGACGGCCTGTTCTTCCAGTGGCTGGAGGGACCGGCCGACGGCCTGCGGAAGGTGGTGGCGTCGCTGATGGACGACGACCGTCATTGCGATTTCGAGATTCTGGACCAGGGCGCTTTGGATCACCGGCGCTTTCAGGATTGGCGGATGCGTTTCTCGGACCGGGACAGGGCATCGCTGATGGACTGGTTCGCACGGTCCGACAGTTCGACCGTGCATCGCGGGGATTATGCGGGCGGCGTGGTCGCCTTCATGATGGGCCTCGATCTCTGACAGCGCCTTGCGCTTGCGGCACAAACTGTGAACACTGCCCCGAAACGACGGGGTGATGACAGGATGCAGTTCGACGATGCCGGGGCGTGGCTTTCCGACATGACGGTGATCGGGCCGGCCTTGGCGGTCGCGCTGGCGCTGCTGCTGTGGTGGCGCGGGCAGGTGGCACTGTCGCGGATGCGTGGGCGCGCGACACTGGCCGAGGATCGACTGCACGAGGCGAACCTGGACCGCACCCGCGCGCAGACCCGGGCCGAGGCGCAGGATGCCCGCCTTGCCGATCTGACCGAGGAGCGGGACGGTCTGACCGACGCGCTGCATCACGCCCGCCGGCAGGCGGCGCAGCTGGAGACAAGTCTGGCCGAAACACGCCTGCGCGCCGAGAAAGACGCCGAGGCCAGCGCGCGCGAGGTTGCCACCCTGCGGGAACTGCGCGCCGAGATGACCCAGCAGTTCAAGCTGCTGTCGGCAGAGACGCTGCGCGCGCAGCAGGACGATCTGCAGCGGTTGCAGAACGACCAGCTGGCGGCCCTGCTGACCCCGTTCCGCGATCAGGTCGGCCGGTTCCAGACAGAGCTGCAGGCCCGAAACAAGGTGCTGGACGAGGAATCGGCCCGCCTGCGCGAACAGATCCTGTCCCTGCACAACCGCAGCGAACAGATCAGCCGCGAGGCCGTCAACCTGACCCGCGCCCTGAAGGGCGACAAGCAGCAGCAGGGTGCCTGGGGCGAGATGGTTCTGGAACGCATCCTGGAGGATTCGGGGCTGATGGCCGGGACGCATTACGACCTGCAGTCCAGCTGGCGCGACGATGACGGCAAGCTGTGGCGTCCCGACGTGGTGGTCAAGATGCCGCGCGGCAAGGTCATGGTCATCGACAGCAAGGTGTCGCTGAACGATTACGAGGCTTCGGTGACGCTGGACGATCCGGCGGCCTCTGCCGCGGCGCTGCGCCGTCACGTGGCCGCCATCCGCACGCACATCGCCACGCTGTCGGGCAAGGGCTATCAGCGGATGGACGACAACTCCGTCGATTACGTGCTGATGTTCATCCCGATCGAGGGGGCGTTCTCGGACGCGCTGCGGGCCGATCCCGCATTGGCGGCATTCGCGATGGAACGCCGCGTGGGACTGACGACGCCCACGACGCTGATGCTGACGCTGCGCACGGTCGATCACATCTGGGCGGTCGAGCGGCGCGAAAGCAACGCGCTGGAGATCGCGCGCCGAGCGGGGCAACTGTATGACAAGGTCGCGGGCTTCGTCGAGGCGATGGACGGCGTCGGCCGCGCGCTGGAACAGGCCAACCGTGCCCACGGTCAGGCGATGGATAGGCTGACGCGCGGGTCCGGCAATGTCATCCGTCAGGTCGAGATGCTGCGGTCCCTGGGCGCGCGTGCCAGCAAGCAGATCGACCTTGACCATGACCGCGACGATGCCCTGCTGGGCCCGGAGGCCGCCGAATGATGCATGTCCTGACCGTCGCCACGCAGGGGCCCGCCTGTCACGACATCACTGCGGAACTGGCCGATTGGCTGCGTTCCGGCGGCGCGGTCCGGGGGGTTCTGACCCTGATCGTGCAGCATACGTCCGCGTCTCTGTTGATCCAGGAGAATGCCGACCCCGAGGTGCAGGCTGACCTACTGGCATGGCTGGACCGTCTGGCCCCGCCCGCCGACGATCCGTCCATGGGCTGGATCACGCACCGCTATGAGGGGCCTGACGACATGCCCGCGCATCTGAAGGCGGCCGTTTTGCCAACGACCCTGCAGATCCCGGTCGACCGGGGTCGGATGATAATGGGCCGCTGGCAGGGCATCTATCTGGTGGAACACCGCCGGGCCCCACATCGGCGTCAGGTCGTGGCGATGTTCGCGCCTCAGGCCTGAGGCATCAGATACACCTCGCGGATCGCGGCGCGGTCCGGGGCGGTGATCATGTGTATGACGGCGGCGGCGACATCGTCCGGCTGCAGCTTGTCCGGGGCGCCGTCGTCAAAGAATGCGGTGTCGACCATCCCCGGTGCCACGACGCAGCAGCGCCCGCCCCATTCGCGCATCTCTTCGGCCAAGTTGCCGGCATAGCCATGCACGAACCACTTGGTCGCGCCATAGATCGAGCCCTTGATGTGCTGGCGTCCCGCCGCGGACCCGGTCAGTACCAGCGTTCCCCGCGTCTTGCGCAGATGCGGCAGCAGGGCGCGCGCCGTCAGGACCACGCCCATGACGTTCAGGTCGATCATCCCGCGAATGTCGTCCAAATCGCCCGCCTCGGTCCCCGGCTTGGAAAGGCCGCGCCCCGCATTGGCATAGGCCGCGTCGATGCCGCCGAAATGGTCGGCGACCTGGGCCGCGGCGGCGGTCAGCGCGTCGATGTCGGTGGCATCGCCGCTGACGACCATCGCCCGGTCGCCCAGTTCCTTCGCCAAGGCGGACAGCTTGTCCGCGGACCGGGCGAACAGCGCGACGTTCCAGCCGGCGGCAACGGCGGCGCGCGCGGTCGCCGCACCGATGCCGGAGGAGGCGCCGGTGATGAACAGGGTCTGGGTCATGGATGCCTCAATCGGTTGAATCCCGCAGGAAATTACGGGCGGCAACGCGGCATTCGGGCCACAGGTTCCAGGGGGCCTATCTTGTGGGCTGTGGATAAAGCTACCCAATCCCTGCCAAGGTGCCTATAGTGACGGTGGATCGCCTTGGCACAGGGACAACGGAATGCGCTGCCCGTTTTGCGGAAATGTCGATACCCAGGTCAAGGACTCGCGCCCGGCCGAGGATAACGTGGCGATCCGCCGTCGTCGCTTCTGCCCGTCCTGCAGCGGGCGTTTCACAACCTATGAACGCGTCCAGCTGCGCGATCTTGTCGTGGTCAAGACGAATGGCCGCCGCGAGGATTTCGACCGCGACAAGATGGCCCGGTCGATCCGCATCGCCATGCAGAAGCGACCGGTCGAGCCGGAACGCATCGAACAGATGATCAGCGGCATCGTCCGCAGGCTTGAAAGCACCGGAGAGACCGACATCCCGTCCAAGACCATCGGCGAGATCGTGATGGAGGCTTTGTCGCGCATCGACAATGTGGGCTATGTCCGGTTCGCCAGCGTCTACAAGAACTTTCAGGATGCGGACGACTTCGACAAGTTCGTGTCCGAGCTGCGCCCCGGCGCCGCCAACGATTGACCCCCGATCCGACAGAAGACGCCCGGCACATGGCCCATGCCCTGCGCCTGGCGCGGCGCGGCCTGGGCAACGTCTGGCCGAACCCCGCGGTGGGCTGCGTGCTGTTGCGCGACGGTCGCGTCGTCGGACGCGGCTGGACCCAGCCCGGCGGCAGGCCGCATGCCGAACGCATGGCACTGGACCAGGCGGGACCGCTGGCGGCGGGAGCGACCGCCTATGTCACGCTGGAGCCCTGCGCCCATCACGGCCGCACACCGCCTTGCGCCGCGGGGCTGGTCGGCGCGGGTGTTGCGCGGGTGGTGACGGCGCTGACCGACCCGGACCCGCGCGTGGCCGGGCGGGGTCACCAGATGCTGCGCGATGCTGGCATTCCGCTGATCGAAGGCGTGCTGGCGGATCAGGCCGCGGACTTGCAGGCGGGGTTCCTGCTGCGCATCACCGCGGGCCGCCCCTTCGTGACGCTGAAGCTGGCCAGCAGCCTGGACGGGCGCATCGCCATGGCCAGCGGGGAAAGCCGGTGGATCACCGGGCCCGCCGCCCGCGCACATGTCCATGCCCTGCGCGCGCAGCATGACGCGATCATGGTCGGCGGAGCGACGGCACGCACCGACCTGCCGCATCTGAACGTGCGCGGCATCCGCACGCCGCAGCAGCCGGTCCGCATTGTCGTATCGGCACAGGCCTTGCCACCATTGCCGCCGCAGGACGCCGATCACGGGCCGCTGTGGCGGGTCGACGGGCCCCCGGCAAAGGTCTTGGCCGATCTGGGGGCGCGCGGCATCACGCGGGTCTTTTGCGAAGGGGGCGGGCGGCTGGCTGCAAGCCTGCTGGCCGCGGGGCTGGTCGATCAGCTGGTCGGCTATACCGCCGGCCTGGCGCTTGGGGCAGAGGCGCGGCCGTTCTTGGGTCCGACCGGCTGGACGCATCTGGCCCAGGCACCGCGGTTTCGCCTGGCCGAGACGCGCGCCATTGGCGGCGATCTGTTCCATCGCTGGACCCGTGCCTGACTAGCGGCGCCAGATCCAGGCATGTCCGGCCAGCGCGCCCTGCGCCTTGGCCAGCAGCCGCAGGGCCGGTGGCGGATGCGCCTGTCCTTCCGCCAGCCGTTCCAGCGCCAGTTCGACCGGGCAGGGCAGGCCCGTCACCGGATCGCGATAGCGGGGATAGGCGATCAGGCACGCATGGACCAGCGCCGCCAGATCGGGGCGCGCCTGACGCCGGGCGGGCAAGGGACCTAGATCGCGCGTCAGCCCCCAGCCCGCATAGAAGGGCGCACCCAGCACAGTCACGGGCTTGCCTCGCAGCAGCGCCTCGAACCCCAGTGTCGAGGTGATTGTCCAAACCTCGTCCACGGCCTCGATCAGCGTGACAGGATCGGCGTGGGTGGCGACGTGATCGGCCAAGGCCGCCACCGATGCGGCATCGATCGCGCCGGGGCGTAACCCCGCCTCGACATCGGGATGCGGCTTGTAGATCAGGCAGGCATCCGGATTGTCCGCCCGCACCCGCGCCAACAGCGCCAGGTTGGTCCGTTCGGCGCCCGCGCCCTTCAGGATCGAGGCGTCATCTTCGACCTGTCCGGGCACCAGGATGCAGCGGCGCCCGTCGCGTGGGGGCAGGTCAATGGTCCCGCCCAGATTGTACTTGGTCAGCCGCGCGGCGATCAGCGCGGCGATCAGCCGTTCCGCCCTGTCCCGTCCGCAGGGCGGCGGGCCGCGAGAGATCAGCGCTTCCAGCCGGGAGGGCGCGGTCGGGTCGAAATAGATCCCCAGATCGTCGGCCACCACCGACAGGGGCGGGGTCAGCGCGGCACCAAGGCCGTTCGATCGCAGAAAGCCGTCCTCGACCCGGATCGCCTGCGGCACCTGAGGCGCAGCCCCGGCCCAAGCCAGGGTCACCTGCGGGCCGGGTTCAGCCGCAAAACGCAGCGGGCGGGCATCGCCGAATTCACGGGCCAGGAAGCGGCGCTTCCACAGACGCATGCCATAGGCCGTGTGGCCGTGCCGGTCCTGGCGAAAGGCGCGGGTCTCGGCCTCGATCTGATCCACCGCGCCTTCGAAATCGGTCAGACGGTCGCGGCAGGGGTCGTACCATGTGGGCCCGGTCAGGTGACTGGCGGCGAACAACGCCTCGCGCGTGGCGCGGCCGCGCCGGGCGGGCGGGGTTTCGTCATCGCTGAGGCCCCAGCCTGCATAGAACGGCTGACCGAACAGGCGCGGTCGGTGCCCGGCCAGCAAGGCCTCGTATCCCAGTTGAGAGCTGACGGCATAGACCGCATCGGCCCCCTCGACCAGTCGCCACGGGGATACCGCTGCGTCGCACAGCGTGTCGCCGGGACGCAGGTCCTCGGCGGTCAGATGGCCGGGCCGCAGCCCCGCCGCGGTTTCGGGATGAGTGCGGATCACGATGCGGCAGCCGGGATGTTCGTCACGCGCGGCCTGCAGCATCGTCAGAAACAAAGCGCGGTCCGCGCCGCGCAAGGATGCGTCGCCCCGCGTCTGATCGATGACCAAGACATAGCCGGGCGGCGGCAGCGGCGTGTCGGGATCATGAAAATTGTATTTCGAAAGATCCGCCGTGCGCAGCCGGGCCAGCAGGCGAACCGCGCGGTCGCGCGTGGCGGGTGCCAGCGGTTGTCCGATGAGGTGTTCCAGGCGGGAGGGCCGGTCAGGATCGAAATGCAGCCCCTGGGGGTCGATGATCAGTCCGACCGGACCGCGAGCCGCCAGTGTCCCCCGCGCCCGGCCGGGCAGAACCGATCGCAGCAAGGCGTCCTCGACCGTGATCAGCGGGCAGCCGTGGCGTCGCGCAATGGCCCGACCGCGCCATGCCGTCGGGCTATCGCCCCAGATGCCCACCGCATCGCCAGGCCGGGGCAGGGCCAGGACCGGACGGTGGCCGGCCAGCGTCAGGATGCGTGCGATCCGGGGGCGGGTCAGGAAACCAAGGTTGAAAACGCAAAGCCGCCGGGTTTCCCCGGCGGCTGAACGATCGTCTTGCGGCGTCGGTAGCAGATCAGTTGCCGATGCTGGACAGGCTGTCTGCGGTGGCGGCGCTGCCGGTGACGGCGGACAGGGTCTTCTGCCACTGGACGTAGGGCGCCTCGGTTACATAGACGGTGTCGCCGTCGCGGATGACGAAGTCGCGGGCCAGGAACAGGCCGTTGGGGCGCGTCAGGTCCAGGACATAGGCGAAGCGCTGCGTGCCGACGACCGGCTTGCCCAGAACGCGCGAGGCGACCGATTCCGGCTCGTCGCGCAGGACGAAGACGCCGGTGGGGTCGGCCAAGGCGCTGGTCAGACCGCCGACCATGGCGATGGCCTCGGCCGCATTGATCACCTCATTGCCCAGGGGCACGCGGGTCTGGCCGCCCAGGGCGCCGAGGGCGGTGAAGGTCCGCTGGTCTTCCTCGACCACGATCAGGTCGCCCGGGCGCAGGGCGATGTCGTTGGTGGGGCTGCTGTAGAGGTCGGTTAGCCAGACGCGGCCGCTGTCGTTGCCGCGTTTGACGGTCACGACGGCGACCTCGGGCTCGATGGCGACGCCGCCCGCACGGGCCAGCATGGCCGACAGCGACCGGGTCGGACGCTCGATCGGATAGACGCCCTGAGCGCCGACGCGGCCCACCACGGACACGGTCGCACCGTTGCCTGCGACGCGCTGGACGGTCACCTGCGGGTCGGGGGTTTGCGCGCTGAGCGCGTCAGTGATGACCTGGCGCAGCTGGTCGGGCGTGTTGCCCGCGGCGCGGACCCGGCCGGCATAGGGCACGAAGATGAAGCCGTCGCTGTCCACCTGGATTTCGGTCAGGGTGGTCGAGCTGGCGCCGAGCGAGGTCAGCAGACCGTCATCGACGTTCTCCCAGATCGACAGGCCAAGCGTGTCGCCGGCCCGGATCTCGTCCGCGCCGACCTGTCCGGCATTGCGGAAGCTGTTCGAGAACCCGTAGGCGGGTGCGAAGGCGGAGGCACGGGTGACGTGGTCGTTGACGTAGATCACCTGCGTGTTGCCGCCGCGTTCGACCGCGCCGTTGAAGATCTCGTTCTTGTTGGGGCCGGAACGGGGCAGCGCGCAAGCGGCCAGAAGGCTCATTGACGCGATCATCAGCATCCGCAGGGTGGTCGACGACCGGGATAAAACTGTCACCTCTGATACTCCATGTTGTCTGGTTCCGGCCTTGTATGCCGGTTTGCATCCACTGTAACCCTGTCCGCAAAGACAGGCTATATCATCTTGAGCAATGTCGGCGGGGCGTTGCCTTTCAGCCATGGCGGTCCGCCAGTTGCTGCCGCGGCAGGATTCGGCCGGTCGCCAGCGCCTGGTACGGGTCGTCCGGCGACAGCAGCATGTCGGCCACCAGGCGCAGCGCGTGGGCGCGCGACCGGCTGGCATAGAAGCCGCCGGGGATCTGGCTGGTCTGCAGCAGATAGTCGCGAAAGACGCGGTAGGCCTGCGGATCTGGGGCGTCAGGATCGGCCAGAAACTCCTCCAGCTTCTGCTCGGACACCAGCCCCGGCTTGTCATAGACGGCGCGGCCCAGGGTCTTGACGGGAATCCCGCGCCACAGGGCCTGCTGGCCGGCGGTAGAATTGACGGTGACCACGGCGCGGGCATGGGACAGGATCTCGGCCAGCTTGCCGCCGCGGACGTAATGTACGCGGTCCGACACCCCATGTTCGGCAGCCGCCGCGTGGATGGCGGCGCGGTTCCCCGCGCGACCGTCCTCCAGCGGGTGGGCCTTGAAGATCAGGTGGTGGTGTCGGGGGGCGGCGCGGGCGAACCCCTCGATCACGGTGCGGACGAACTGGGCGTTGCGGGTGAAGGGCGAATGTCCCAGGAAGTTGGAATCGTGTTCCAGCTGCATCAGGACCAGGTTGTAGGGCCAGCCCGACAGGCGCAGGCGCCGCCATTGCAGCGCGCGGCCCAGGTTGTAGGCCGGGGCCAGCACCAGCCGCCGCAGGTTGAGACGGAATTCCTGCACGACGCCGATCGCACGATGCCCCGAATAGGCGCGGTACCGGCCATTCGCGACCAGGATCAGGAAATGATAGAAGGCGCCGTAGAACTTGTGATGGCGCATATCGCCCCAATGGGCGGGCGGGCGGCGCACCTCGTTGATCTGCTCGCGCAGGGCGGCACGCATCTGGGCCAGCGGAATGCGCATCAGAACCGAGTTTCCGTTCGATCCCTGACGTTCATAACTGACCCAGTAGGGACGCAGATAGCCTTCCTCGAACACGTGGACGCGCAGGCCGCGGGCTGCGGCCAGGCGGCGGGCGGTGGCGTGGATCGGGCGGACATCGCCGTAGAGGACGATGTCGGTCACGCCCTTGTCGTCCAGGATCGCCGCCAGATGGTCGGGCCAGTCGTCGACGCTGCCCTGATGGCGGATGAAGCTTTTCGGGTCGGACCAGAAGAACTCGTCCCCCGCGTTGAAGCCGCAGCGCCAGACCACCGCCCCCGCCGCGCGCAGCAGCCGTCCAAGGCGGTCGAAGAACGGACCGTGGGGCCCCTGCAGCATTAGGAAGACCGGATCACCCTGCGCGGACACGCGGCCCGTCGGCGCGTGCGAGGTCTGGGGCAGGGGGGTGACGCCGGTCTGAATCATGGTCGACTTGAAAAGGAGGGGCGGCCGCAATGCCTGGGGCCATGCGTCAGACATGCCATGTCATGCCCCACCGATCCATCATTTTGTGCATCAAGCTTTAGCGGCCCGGCGCGGGGGCGGGGGCTTGGTGCTTGAACGGACAGGGCCGATGGCCTAGTTCGGACCAGGATCATTAGGGAAGGGCTGCGATGTTCACGGGGATCATCACGGATATCGGCATCGTCTGCGCGGTCGAGATGCGCGGCGACATGCGCGCGCGCATTGGCTGTGCCTATGACATGGCCGGCGTGGATCTGGGCGCCTCGATCGCCTGCGACGGCGTCTGCCTGACGGTCGTGGCCAAGGGCCCGGACTGGTTCGACGTCGACATCTCGGCCGAGACGCTGTCCAAGACCAGCATCGGCGCCGAGGGTTGGTCCGTGGGTCAGCGCCTGAACCTGGAACGCGCGCTGCGCGTCGGCGACGAGCTGGGCGGCCATATCGTCAGCGGCCATGTCGACGGCGTGGCCCAGATCACCGCCGCCGCGAAGGACGGCGACAGCCTGCGCCTGACCTTCGAGGCGCCCGCCGACCTGGCACGCTTCATCGCACAGAAGGGTTCGGTCACGCTGAACGGTACCTCGCTGACCGTGAACGAGGTCTTTGGCAACAGCTTCGGCATCAACCTGATCCCGCATACCCAGCAGGTGACCACCTGGGGCGATGCGGCGGTGGGCGATGTCGTAAACCTGGAAATCGACACGCTGGCCCGCTATGTCGCGCGGCTGGCCGAAGCCGGACAACCGATCGGCGCGTGACGCCTGCGTGAAGGACGAACAGATGCAATTCGAAGAACCCGGACCCGTCGAACGCGACCTGTCGGCCGCCATCTCTCCGATCGAGGACATCATCAACGAAGCCCGCAACGGCCGGATGTTCATCTTGGTCGACCACGAGGACCGCGAGAACGAGGGCGATCTGTGCATTCCCGCCCAGATGGCCACGCCGGATGCCATCAACTTCATGGCGACGCATGGGCGCGGGCTGATCTGCCTGACGCTGACCGCCGACCGGATCGAGACCCTGGGCCTGACGCTGATGAGCCCTAAGAACTCCAGCCGGCACGAGACCGCCTTCACCATGTCCATCGAGGCGCGCGAAGGCGTCACCACCGGCATCAGCGCCGCCGACCGCGCACGCACGATCAGCGTGGCGATCGACCCGACCAAGGGCGCGCCTGATATCGCTACGCCGGGCCACATCTTTCCGCTGCGCGCCCGCGACGGGGGCGTGCTGGTCCGCGCGGGCCACACCGAGGCCGCGGTCGACATTTCCCGCTTGGCCGGGCTGAACGCGTCGGGCGTGATCTGCGAGATCATGAATGACGACGGCAGCATGGCACGCCTGCCCGATCTGGTGGATTTCGCGCAGCGCCACGGGCTGAAGATCGGCACGATCAGCGACCTGATCCGCTATCGCCGCCGCCACGACAACCTGATCGCCGAGCGGTCGCAGAAGGCGGTTCATTCCGCCCATGGCGGCGACTGGATGATGCGGGTCTTTGCGGACGAGACGCAGGGAAGCGAGCATATCGTCCTGACCAAGGGCGATCTGACGACCCCCGAGCCGGTGCTGGTGCGGATGCACGCGCTGGACCCGCTGCACGACGTGCTGGGCGTCGGGCGCGAAAGCGCGGGCAGCCTGCCCGCGGCGATGCAGGCCATCGCCGACGAGGGGCGGGGCGTCGTCGTGCTGATCCGCGACCTGTCCCATGCGATCGCCGATCCGGGCGATGTCGGGCCGCATACCTTGCGTCAATACGGCCTGGGCGCGCAGATCCTGTCGGCCCTTGGCCTGTCGGACCTGATCCTGCTGACCAATTCGGCGCCGGTGAAGGTGGTTGGGCTTGACGCCTACGGCCTTTCCATCCATTCCACCCGGCCTATCCCCAAGGACTAGGTACATGGCCTCGAACACGCAACATCACGAACTGGCGCTGCCGCGTCTGGATGCTCCGGTGCGCCTGCTGGCGGTCGTGGCACCCTATTACAAGGACATCACCGACGGCCTGCTGTCGGGGGTCCGCGCCACGGCGGATGCCGCGGGCGCCAGCCTTGACGTGATCGAGGTGCCCGGCGCGCTGGAGATCCCCACCGCCGTGGGCCTTGCCGCCCGCAGCGGTCAGTATGACGGCTTCGTGGCCCTGGGCTGCGTCATCCGCGGAGAGACCACGCATTACGACACCGTCTGCAACGACAGCTCCCGCGCGCTGACGCTGCTGGGGCTGCAGGGCGTCTGCCTCGGCAACGGCATCCTGACGGTCGAGACGATGGCCCAGGCCCAGGTCCGCGCGGACCCGGCGGGTCAGAACAAGGGCGGGGGCGCCGCGGCGGCCGCGCTGCATCTGGTGGCACTTGCGCGCCGTTGGGCGGCGACACCGCAAAAGGCTGCGGCCCATGACGTGATCCGCTTGGCGGGCGAACTTGAAGGGCAAGGCAAGGCATGACCGACCACGACCAGGACAAGCGGCCCGACCGGCGCGCCCTCAGCAGCGCGGCGCGGATGTATGCCGTGCAGGCGCTGTTCCAGATGGAGGCCGCGGGTCAGTCCGCAGACCGTGTCACGCGCGAATTCCAGAACTTCCGCATTGATTTCGACGACCGCGACGGCCCGACCGATCAGGCCGACGAGGCGCTGTTCACCCGCATCGTCGACGACGTCGTCATGTGGCAGTCCAAGATCGACCAGGCCACCGACCGCGGGTTGGTGGCGAAATGGCCCATCGACCGGATCGATCCGGTGTTGCGCGCCGTGTTCCGCGCCGCTGGCGCCGAACTGGTGGCCGAACGTGCACCCGCCAAGGTGGTCATCACCGAATACGTCCGGCTGACGCAGGCCTTCTTTCCGGACGGCCGCGAGGCGCGCTTTGTGAATGCCGTGCTGGACCACATGGCGCGTGACTTCAAACCTGATTCCCTTGGCTGACGGACAGTCCCGTCATGACGATGCGGCCCGGATCCCTGATCCGGGCCGTTTTCGTTGGACGGACGGGTTCATTCGCTTGACAGACGCCTTGCACGTCGTGTCATTCTGACAGCGGGATCGTGGCATCTGTGCAACATTTATGATGCCTGAACGCCGTCAATATCTTGCCCAATATTAAGGCACTCACGCTGATGTTTCAGTTGGTTGTTTTTGCGGGCTTGAGTGACAGCATGGAACAAAACCCATAAAAACGTCGCGTTCCAAGTACGTTCGTCAAGTCGCGAGAAAGTTGCATCACCAAACATTACACGTCGTTTTCGGCAAGGTTTCGCCAGTTTCTGTCAAGACCCAAGCATGCTCACGATTGCGCGACTTGCAGAAGAAATGCGGTGGGCTTTGAACCGAAAGGGGGGGGCGCTAATTGATGTCCCAGCAGAGATGCTCTGGTGCCCGGAACGGGGCCGGGACAATCCTACTCAGCTCGTGAGGACGACGAAAATGAAAAAAGTTACGCTGCTGACCAGCACCGCCGCAATCCTGACCGCCCTGTCGGTTCCGGCATTCGCGCAATCCGAGATCTCGACCGGCGCCGACGCTGCCGGCGTGTCGGCCATCAACGACCGCATCACCGACATCGAAGAAGATGTGACCGACGCGTTCGACCGTGACAACGACGCTGACCGCTTCGGCCCCGCTGACCGTCGCCAGGGCCTGTTCGGCAACATGTCGCTGAGCTACACCGGCCGCACCGGCAACACCGACAACCAAGATCTGGCGATCGGTGGTCGCGTGAACTACAACCAGGGCGTGTTCGCGCAGAGCGTGGGCCTGTCGCTGGAATTCGGTGAAGACGATTTCGGCAACAAGGACCAGGAAGACGTCGCCGCGATCTATGACGCGCAGTACTACTTCAATGATCAGCTGTACGCCTTCGCCTTGGGCCGCATCAACCAGAACGGTCTGGTCGACGGCGTCCGCAACAGCCCGTCGCAGACCGATGAAGATTTCGCCGCTGAATTTGACGATTTCCGCACCGACGCGTTCCTGGGCTTCGGTCCCGGCTACCGCATCCTGAACTCCGAACAGACCACCTGGCGAGTTCAGGCCGGCGTTGGTGTGCGCTACACCAAGACGGGTGCGCAGGAACTGGGCGCGACCTTTGATGGCACCCCGGTCGCAGATTCCTCGGACACTTCGGTCGGCTACATTGCGTCGTCGCGTCTGTACCATCGCTTCAACGACAATATCTTCATCACGAATGATACCGACTACCTGGGTTCCGAAGACTCCTCGGACGTGATCACCAACGAGTTCGGCGTGAACTTCCGCGTCTCCGAACAGCTGGCAACCCGCGTGAGCTACACCAGTGAATACCAGGAAGACCGTGCGATCCGCACCGACAACACCGTCGGTCTGGCAGTGGTCTACGGCTTCTGATCCATCCCACGGGATGATTGGATGACGAAAGGGCGGCCCTCGGGCCGCCCTTTTGCGTATTGCGCCATGGCTTCGACAGGACTGCAGCATACGAGCATCTTCTGCTGAGACGTGTTGCATGGATGGGAGTGGGGAGGGTGTGGCGGGAACCGCAGCGACCGCGACGGCGACAGATTTCCCGAAAGCCTGATATATCAGGTGGGCACCGGGTAACGTGACCAGGGTCACGACAGAGCCAGCGCCCTCGGAAAACTTATAGGCCAGTGGAAATTTGGCCATACGCGGGAAGAGCAGAAGCCCGCCACAACTCAAATCTAGGCCCGCGCCGCATATTAATCAAGGTGGAGCCGCATCGGGGGGCGCCGACCGTATGCCAGATGCGGGTGAGGGCTCGTGAGTCGGTCTGGCGGCGAACCTGATTCTGTCCTGCAGCGCAGATAGAAGCAGAATTCTTCTGATAAAAATCATTCATAATCAGTGATATATGAAGTTTGTCGTGCGGGGATGTCATTTTCTTGTTGCGTGCATTTGTTCTCGGGCCTAAACACCGCTTCACCGAAGGCGGGAACGCTGGAGGGGCCGGGAAGGCGGCGCTGGGAAGCGCGGTTGGATCGGGAGACATTCTGGGGATTGGGTGACGGTTGTGGCGTCGAGTTGACGTCGTGATCG